>CBCPNE010000028.1:0-8744 GCA_965120435.1 uncultured Clostridia bacterium | reverse complement strand
GTGGTTGCGTCCAGATGCGTGAACGCCGTTGCGGGGGCAGGGTCCGTGAGGTCGTCCGCGGGCACATATACCGCCTGTACGGAGGTGACCGAACCGTTGCGCGTGGAGGCAATCCTCTCCTGCAATTCGCCCATATCGTTGGCGAGTGTGGGCTGGTAGCCCACCGCCGAGGGCATACGGCCGAGAAGGGTGGAAACCTCGCTGCCTGCCTGCACGAAACGGAAGATGTTGTCTATGAACAGCAGCACGTCCTTGTGTTCCTTGTCGCGGAAATATTCCGCCATCGTGAGCCCCGTGAGGGCGACGCGCATACGCACGCCGGGAGCCTCGTTCATCTGCCCGAATACCAACGCCGTTTTATCCGCAACGCCGCTGGCCTGCATTTCGCGCCAGAGGTCGTTACCCTCGCGCGAGCGCTCGCCTACGCCCGTGAATATGGAGTAGCCGCCGTGTTCCATTGCCACATTGTGTATAAGTTCCTGTATGAGCACCGTCTTGCCGACGCCCGCGCCGCCGAACAGGCCTATCTTGCCGCCCTTGGCGTAGGGTTCCATAAGGTCTATTACCTTTATTCCCGTTTCAAGCACTTCGGCCACGGGGCTCTGGTCCACAAACGAAGGGGCCTTGCGGTGTATGGCCCAGCGCTCTTCCGACTGCGGGGCCTCGCCGCCGTCTATCGGCTCGCCGAGTACGTTGAACATTCTGCCCAGAGTACACTCCCCGACGGGCACCTTGATTACGCCGCCTGTGGCGGTGACTTCAGCCCCGCGCGCCAGCCCCTCGCACGGGCCGAGCATTACGCAGCGCACCGTGTCCGCGCCTATGTGCTGGGCAACCTCCATCACGCACGTCCTGCCGTCGTTTTCAACAGTGAGCGCGTCCTTTATGCGCGGCAAGCCGCCGTCAAACCTGACGTCCGTCACCGGGCCGGATATATGCACTATTCTTCCCTTACTCACTATATGGCGCCTCCTTCTCTCTTCTGCGTCTGCGCTCTCGCGCCCGCCGCAATTTCCGTTATCTCCTGCGTGATTGCGGCCTGGCGCAGTCTGTTGTACTGAACGATAAGTTCGTCTATAAGTTTTTCGGCGTTGTCGTTGGCCGATTTCATAGCCGTCATACGCGCGTGCTGTTCGCTGCAGAAGCTGTCTACAAGCGCGCTGTATATAAAGCCTGCTATATAACTCTGCATTATGTTTTCCAGCACCACGGGCACGGACGGAACGTATTCAAACGGAGCGTTTACGGGCTCCTCTACCGTGGGCACGGCAAAATCTTTGCGGTGGAAAGGCAGCAGCCTTGTAAGCTGGGCCTCGTCCGTCATTCCGCGCATATCCGTGTACGCCACATAAATTTTTTTGAAAGAGCCCTTTTCATACTCATCCAGAAGCAGGTCGCATATCTCCCTCGCGCGGTGCATTGTGGGGTTCTGCGCGGTATACAGAAAGCTCTTTTCAACGGGGATACCGCGCTGTTTTAAAAGCTGCCTGCCATATTCGCCTACGACGTACCACTTGACGTCGCAGTCGGGCTCGTACAGCTCCATAGCGCGCTTTATTACATTGACGTTGTATGCGCCCGCAAGTCCCTTGTCGCCCGTTATAAGGAGGCAGGCAAACGTGCCCGTAACCTTTTCATTGGCGTCGACCGGGTAAAAATACCTGTTTGCGGACGGCATCCGTCCCGCGCGGAATATCCTCTTTATCTCCACGCGCAGAGCCTCGAAGTAGGGTCTGGTTTTATCCAGCTCCTCCTTGGCCTTGCGCATCTTGGTAGAGGATATGAGATACATCGCGTTGGTTATCTTGCGCGTTTCCTTTACGCTTTCTATTCTCTTTTTGATTTCGTTAAGACCTGACATACTTCCGCGCCCGTATCAGCGCTTGCTTGCCGCGAATTCTTCGGCAAACGCCTTTGCGCCCTCCGTTATTTTCTGCCTGAGCCCGGCGGTGAGCGCCGCGCCCTTTGCCACCTCTGCGCACACATCGGGATAGACTGCCTCAAAGTGGGCCACAAGCCTGGGCCTGAATTCGGGGATGTACTCAGGGTCAACCGCCGCAAACGCGTGCCCCAGCGCCGCCGCAAGCAGTATTACCTGCTGGTGCATCGCCAGCGGACTGTTCTGCGGCTGCCTGAGCAGCATCATAAGCGTTCTGCCATAGGAGAGCATACGCTTAGTCGCTTCGTCCAGGTCGGAGGAAAACTGCATAAACACCTCCATCTCCCTGTACTGCGCAAGGTCCAGCCTCAGAGGGCCGGCCGCCGACTTCATAGCCTTTGTCTGCGCGTCGCCGCCCACGCGGGACACGGAAATTCCGACGTTTACCGCGGGGCGCTGGCCGGAATAGAACAGGTCGCCCGCAAGGAAAATCTGACCGTCGGTTATAGAAATTATATTCGTCGGTATATATGCCGAGATGTCGCCCGCCTGCGTCTCCACCACGGGGAGCGCGGTCATACTGCCGCCGCCCCGCTCATCCGAGAGTTGCGCGGCGCGCTCAAGCAGCCTTGAGTGCAGGTAGAATACGTCGCCGGGGTAGGCCTCGCGGCCGGGCGACCTGCCCAGAAGCAGCGAAAGCGAGCGGTAGGCCACGGCGTGTTTGGACAGGTCGTCGTATACAATCAGCACGTCCTTGCCCTTGTTCATAAAATATTCGCCTATGGCGCAGCCCGAATAGGGGGCTATGTACTGCAGGGAGGCGCTGTCGCTTGCGAACGAACACACAAGTATGCAGTAGTCCATTGCGCCGTGTTTCTTTAAAGTTTCTGCAAACCTTGCAACCGAGCTGGCCTCCTGGCCTATGCCGACGTATATGCAGATTACGTCCTTGCCCTTCTGGTTGAGAATGGCATCCAACGCGAGCGTCGTCTTGCCCGTCTGCCTGTCGCCTATTATAAGTTCGCGCTGGCCCCTGCCTATGGGGAACATGGAGTCGATGGCGAGTATGCCCGTTTCAAGCGGCCTGTTTACGGGCCGCCTGTCTACTATGCCGGGCGCAGGCGTCTCTATCGGCATATATGCGTCGGCGGTAATTTCCGCACCGCCGTCTATTGGCGCGCCGAGCGCGTCTATCACCCTGCCCACGAGCTTGTCAGAGGCGGGCACGCCCGCCGTCTTGCCCGTGCGATATACAACCGAGCCTTCCTCTACCTCTCTGTCGTCGCCGAAGAGTACCACGCCGACGCTGTCTTCAGTCAGCTCCTGCACCATACCCTTCATACCGCAGTCAAAGGCGACAATCTCGCCGTAACATACGAAGTCGAGGCCGCTCACGCGGGCTATTCCGTCGCCGACGGACAGAACTTTGCCCGTCTGCCTGCCGCCGAGGGGCATAGACCAGCTTTCAACCGTCGCTTTGAGGTCGTCCACAGCCTCTTTCAGGAGGGTGGTCACGCCGGCGGTGGAGTTCTTTATATCCTCGCGAAGCTTGTTTATCCTGCCCTGTGCGCTCCAGTCGTACACCTCGCCGCCGTACTCAAGACGGAAACCGCCCACGAGCGAGGGGTCGCGTATTACTTCTATCGAGGGACGCGCGCCGTACTTTTTTTCAAGAAAGTCGGCTATGCCGTTTTTCTGCCCCTCGTCCGGAGGGGTCACGCAGTACAGCTTAGCCGCCTCGGTTTCAGCCGCCTTTGCGGAGGCTCTCCCGCCCCTGTTGTTCTTCTTTTCAGCCATTTGTGCCGCTCCCGTTTACCGTCTTAAGAAATTCGTCGTACAGCGCGCCGTCGCTTTCGGGAGTACTCTCCCTTTCAAGCGCGCCGCGCGCAGCCTCTGCAACAAGCTCGGCAAATTCCTCCCGCGCCTGTCTGTCAGCCGCCTTGCGGCTTCTGTTCTCCGCGCTCTGCGCAGCGTGCGCAAAAGCGGCTCTCTTTGCAACGCCGTCCAGCGTTACGTCGCTTCCTGCCGCCCTGAGATAGCTGTCATACAGCGCCTTGTCGCTTTCGGGAGTACTCTCCATTGCAAGCAGTTTTTCCGCGGAGCGGATAACTATGTCGCCCAGCTCGTCGCGGGCGGCGGCAAACGCCGCGTCGCGCTCGCTCTCGGTGCGCCTGCGCCCGTCGGAAACAATGGCCTCCGCTTCCGCCTGCGCGTCCGTAAGCAGCTTCTTCTTCTCCTTTTCAGCCCCTTCAAGCGCCCTTTTTCTGCGCTCTGACAGTTCCCCGTCAAGGCTCTGGATTTTACGCTCGCGCTCGGCCTCCAGTTCGGCTATCTCCGCCGTGCGCCGTGCGTGTTCTTCCGCCGATTTTTTATACTTCTCTTCCCGCGAGCGCATAAACTTGCGCACCGGGCGGAAGAGCAGAAAGGTCAGCCCCGCAGCGAGTATTATAAAATTGAATACGTGCAGCAATATCTGCTGCCAGTCTAAACCTAACATACGGCCACCCCGCCTTTACAATGATTTTTGTCCCCGCGCGGCTACATTACGAAAATCAGCAATACCGAAACTATCAAAGCGTAAATAACTACCGTCTCCACAAATACTAGGCCGAGCATAAGGGTGTTCCTTACCTTGCCTTCGGCTTCGGGCTGGCGGGAGATTCCTTCGCACGCCTTTGATATGGCTATGCCCATACCTATCGCGCCGCCGAGCGCTGCAAGACCTATCGCAAGACCTGCGGCAATCGCCTTGCCGGATACGCTGCTGCCGGACGAAGTATCGTCATCGCTTGTTTCCGGTTCAGCCGCACTGTTACTATCGTCAAGAGTTTCATCAACCGCCGTATAGCTTGTTGCGGTCTGTGCAGAACTCTCCGCGTTGGCCGAAAGCGCGACAGCGCCAATCGTTATGCACGCCGCAAACACGAGCATAAGTATCACGAACACCGCGATAAATTTTTTGCTGAATATCCTTGTTGTTTTCATAATTCCTCCGAATAATCTTTGATATGCTATCTATATTTACCGCAGCGCGCTCACGCGGCCGCAGATTTTTTACTCATTTTTTAGCTTTGTGAACGGGCTCCGTCACCTCGCCGAAGAACATTGCCGTCAGCATTGTCAGCACATACGTCTGAATGATTGCGTGCAGAAGGGTGAACAGCACGCCGACTATTACGGGAAGCACTATGCTCAGCGAAATGGTGTAGTACACAAGCTCTGTTATCAGCAGACCGCTGAGCAACGCGCCGAACAGCCTGAAGCTCATAGATATGGGAAGGGAAAATTCCTTGAGCGCCCTCCCCAGGCCGCGCAGGCCGTTGGTGAACAGGCCGCCGAACAGTATCACCAGATAGGACATACACCCCAGAGCTATTGCGGCGTTTATGTCTGAGAGCGGAGCGGGCAGCGTTGTCGCCTCGCCGTTTACCGCCGTCACCTGTATGCCGAACAGCTCGAACAGCGTACTCACCGCTATATAACAGCCTGCCGCGAATATGTAGCAGCCGAGAAAGCCGTTCCTGTGCGGACTGTTGCTTCTGGCGAGCCCGTCAAAGAAGCCCACGAGTTTTTCAATGAGAAGCTGGAATTTGCCGGGCACGTCCTTGAAGCGGGGTATGGCAAATATGCGCACACACACCGCGAAGATGAGCAGGACGGCCGTAACTATGAGCGCGGAAATTACCGCGGGATTTACCTCCCAGCCGAACAGGCTCACCTTTTTCTCCTCGTGCAGGACTGCGTCAGAAAGCTCCTCCGAAACGGTGCTTCCGCGCTCCTGCGAGCCGATAAGAAAGGCCCCGACAAGCAGGGCAACAAGCACCAGCACGATTCCGATTATTATAAATATTTTATAGTTAATCGGCTTTTTTACCGTATTCATACCACTCTTACGCTTAACGCCGCTGTGCGCGGCGACAGCCCTTATATTCTTCATATATACGCCTCAACCGACCGCGGGGATTACCCGCACGCCGAAAAAACAAACGCCGTTCCGCACAGCATTCTGCGCAAAGCGACGTCTAATCTACGGGAGCTGAAAGCGCCGCAAAATAACGCCTCTCCTGAAAAAATTTTCCGAAGAAGCCGAACGCCGCCGTCATCGTTATGCGTCCGCCGCGCGAAGCGCATCCTTCCCTCTCACCAAATTCACGGTTATTTTACGCCAAACTTTTTGTACTGTCAAATGTTAGTTCGCCGCATTTTGATAACTATTTTTTATATCCATATTGATAAAACTTATATTTCTTTTCCCGTCACATTTGCCCCGTCCGCCCGCGCGCGTTGGCAAAACCTCCGAGATAACGGCCTGCGCCGACCCCGTTACGGACGCAACAATACCCATAAACGCCCCGCAAGCCGCCGTATATATACACCACCACAGAGCGACAGACCGCAGAAGCCGAAAGGCGGACATTTCTGCCCGCCTTTGCGTTGGTGTACCCGGAGAGGCTCGTAAGGAGCAACGCGACGGAATAGCGATTGTTGCCGACAAAGGCCAATCGCGTCACGTCATTTCAACGCCTCTGCGGGGACACAGAAGCCGAAAGGCGGGCATTTCTGCCCGCCTTTGCGTTGGTGTACCCGGAGAGGCTCGAACTCTCAACGAGGGCGTCGGAGGCCCTTGTTTTATCCAATTAGACTACGGATACAAAAATAAATATCGAGCTGTATTCGGCGGCACACGGTTCCCGCACCCGAAAATGCGGAAGAGCCCGGCCGCATGGGCTGCCCGCACACGATTTACCCCATATATATAAAGCAATTACGCCCTTCGTCATAGCCGTAACCTTGCTCTGCAAGGCGGCGGTGCAGCTCCTCCTCTTCCCAGCTCTGTTCCGCGCACAGTTCGGCAGGAGATTGGCACCCGTCCCTCAGCTTCATATTGACCAAAGACAAGAGCATTGCCCCGTCAGCCGGCATCTGCATAACTATCCCCCCTGCCGCCGCAAAGCGCGGCGATAAAAATATTATAGCACACCGTCCCGCAGTTTGCAATTACTTTTATTTGTGTTATAATCTTAAAAAGCCGCCGCGGCGGCGCATAAATGCGGACAGGTATTTTTCTATGACTAAAAAGACGGCCGTAGTAGGCCTGAGCGGCGGGGTGGACAGCTCTGTCGCCGCCCTGCTTTTAAAGGAGCAGGGATACAACGTAATAGGCCTTTTTATGGTAAACTGGGAGGAAGAGGGCGAAAACGGCGCGTGTACGACGGAAGAGGACTACGCCGACGTCAAGCGCGTATGCGCCCTGCTGGATATACCATACTATGCCGTCAATTTTGCAAAGGAATACTACGACCGCGTATTCACCTACTTCCTCAAAGAATACAGCGCGGGCAGAACGCCCAACCCCGACGTACTCTGCAACCGCGAGATAAAATTCGGCCCGTTCAGGCAGTACGCCGAGAGCATGGGCGCGGATATAATTGCCACGGGGCACTACTGCGGAATATCGCACGAGGGCGGCAGACATACCCTGCTTAAAGCTAAGGATATAAACAAGGACCAGACTTATTTTTTGAACCAGGTACGCGAAGAACAGCTTGAAAGAGTGGCCTTCCCCCTCTCAGACCTCACAAAGAGCGAGGTGCGCGAAATTGCGCAAAAACACGGCCTTGCCAATGCAAAGAAGAAGGACAGCACGGGCATATGCTTTATAGGGGAGCGCAACTTCCGCAACTTTTTAAAGACGTACCTGCCCGCACAGCCGGGCAAAATATGCACGCCCGACGGCAAGGTTGTGGGCGGACACGAGGGACTGATGTACTACACTCTCGGCCAGCGCAAGGGCCTCGGCCTCGGCGGGGCGAGCGGCGAAGAGGGGCGCTGGTTCGTCATAAAAAAGGACCTTGAAAATAACATACTCTACGTATCCCACGGAGACGAGAGCCCCCTCTATTCGGCGGCGTGTACGGCGGAGGAGTGCAACTTTATAGCCTTTGACCCGCCTGCGGGCGAGTTTGAGTGTACGGCAAAATTCCGCTACCGCCAGAGCGAACAGAGGGTATGCGTAACCGTAAAAGGCGGCAAAATGAATATAGCGTTTGCCGAACGCCAGCGCGCCGTGACCGAAGGACAGTACGCCGTGCTGTACGACGAAAAACGCTGCCTCGGCGGCGGCGTGATAACGCAGGTGAGATATTGAAAGCTTAAAGGAGACGCGTCCTATGGATATTTTGCAGGCCATTGAAGCGCGGCACTCGGTGCGCGCATACGAAGACAGGAAGATTGAAGCAGAGGCGAAAAATGCGCTCGATGAAGAGATAGCCGCTATAAACGCCGAAAGCGGACTGAATATCAGGCTGGTAACGCAGGAAGCAGACGCCTTCGGCAAGAGCCGCCTGGCGCACTACGGAAAATTTGAAAACGTAAAAAATTATCTGGTGCTGGCGGGGAAAAAGGGCGACAAAAATTTGCAGGAAAAGTGCGGCTATTACGGCGAAAGACTTGTTCTGCTTGCCCAGACGCTGGGGCTCAACACCTGCTGGGCGGCGCTCACATTTAAAAAGGGCGAAGTAAAAAAGACGCTTGAAGGGGGCGAAAAACTTGCCCTGATAATTGCCGTGGGCTACGGCAAAAATGCGGGGAGAGCGCGCAAGTCAAAGCGGTATGAGGACGTGGCCGCGGCGGGAGAAAGCGCCCCGCAGTGGTTTAAAGAGGGCGTGCGCTGCGCCCTGCTTGCCCCCACCGCCGTAAACCAGCAGAAATTTAAATTTATTCTGAACGGCAACAGGGTTGCCGCGCGGGCAGGCGCGGGCTTTTATACGAAGGTGGATTTGGGAATAGCGAAATACCACTTCGAAATCGGCGCCGGAAGGGAAAATTTTGAATGGCAGAAATAATCGTTAAAATACGGCCGTGC
>CBCPNE010000027.1:0-5206 GCA_965120435.1 uncultured Clostridia bacterium | reverse complement strand
CTCTGTCTAATGGCGGGTGGAATTAAAGTTGGCGGCAAACTCATAGCTTTTTCTGTAGGGGAGCGGTGTGGCGACCAGCTTATAATTCACGTTGAAAAAGCGCTTACCCAGTATGCCGGTGCATATACGGTTATGGCTAATGAGTTTGCTAAACATAATGTTATCGACGGCATAAGATATATCAACAGGGAAGATGACGCGGGTGACGCCGGGCTTAGGAAGAGCAAGCTGCAGTACAACCCTGTAACGCTTGTGGACAAGTTCAACGTATTGCCGAGCCGCGCTATAGATTTGGTCAGTCAGTTGCCCGTGATAAAGAAGGAGCGTTTTGAATTGCGTGAAATTACTGATATGGATGCAATAGATTTTTTCCGCCTTGCATACGACGATGAGCGGAACAGATATTGGGGCTATGACTGGAGGGAGCATTTTACGGGTGAGCCCACACCTGAATATTTTCTTAAGGGCATACGGGATGACTTCAGGCATAAGGCGGAAATGCCGCTCGGTATATTTGTAGACGGAAAGCTTGCGGGGGAAGTTGTACTCCATAATTTCGGTTATAACAACGAATGTGAAATCGGCATCAGGGTCTTACCTGAATATGAGGGGAAGGGACTTGCTAAGGAGGCCGTCATTGCATATTCAGATTACGCCTTTTTTGAAATGGATATAGAATGTGTTATTGCAAAGTGTTTCAAGGCCAATGAACGCAGCAGAAGAACTTTGCTCGCCGCAGGCTTGAAAGAGTGCGGGGAGGACGATACGTACTTTTATTTCAGAAAGACTGCGGCAATGTAGCAATGTTTCCCGTGAAACATTGCCAATCAGAGTTATAGTCTGTTTAAAAAGCCTGCGGCTTATAGCCGCAGGCTTTTTAATATATTTAATAGCAT
This sequence comes from uncultured Clostridia bacterium, assembly GCA_965120435.1. Classification (GTDB taxonomy): domain Bacteria; phylum Bacillota; class Clostridia; order Christensenellales; family Borkfalkiaceae; genus Coproplasma. Next base: position 4,310 of record CBCPNE010000027.1, on the reverse strand, counting down.
AATTGATTATTTACATAAGCGCCTTGCCTTGGGCAGTTCCTATAACCGTAAACACTTCAACTTCGGTTCCGTTGTTTGCGTCAAGGTAGACGTAATAAGCATTGCCGCCATAAGTGCCGTAAAATTCATAGGTAAGCACTTCGTCGCCGTCTTTTGGTATGAGGGCCAGGCGGGTACCCTTGACTTCAAGCTTGCCGCCGAGTTTAGCTTCGGCCTCATCTGCTGAAAGCGTAGCTTTACCTATATTGCGTTCGCAGTGGTTGAGTACATAGGGCAGAGCTTCAATGCCCGTAACTATGCCGCGTTCTTCGCAGACCTTAACTTTTATAATATCCGAATACACAATCACGCCGTTTTGTGCATATGCAAAATTTAAGTTGCAGGTCGTGCCGTTTTCACTCGTCCACACCGGTTTAAGGTTTGAGTATCCTATCTTTTCAAGGAATTGGCCGGCAATTTCAATGCACTTATCAATGTCGTAGTTGCTGTCAGAGCAGGGCTTATAGCTGTCGAACATAACAAGCTTGCCGCCCGCCTTTGAGAATTGGGCAAAGTATTCGCCGTCTTTAGAACGCATACTTATATTAAAACATTCAAGCTGTCCGCTTATCGCTTCGCCCGTACACCTGACTTCAGTCACGTTGTAATCGGCGAAGTATTCCATAGCAATCTCTTCTGCGCGGGAGGGAGTTATTTGTTCAAGGCCTTTAAGGTCTTTTGCGGTCACTTTTTCAGTACTTTCGGCAAATGGTCCGTCATAAATCTCCTTGGGAGTTTCGATTGAAAGTTCGGTAAAGCCCTCAAAGCCTTCAAGTATTTCGCCCTTTCCTCCGAGTGCTTCGAGCATAGCTTTTTCCGAAGCACCGCTTACAAGTTCATTTAAAAATTCCTTAAGCTGCCTGTTACATTCATACATATACTCTATTGTGGCTGTCTGGCTTGAAGTCAGCTCTTTGCCGTTTGCCACACTGTAGAGTATCTGTTGCGCGCTGTCGCCCATCTTGTTTATAAAGGCGGTGATGTTGGAGGTGGTGTTCCCGCTCACGGGCAGTCTTTCAAGGCAACTCTCCGCCATTTCGCTCTCAACGGTAATATCGGTGAATATACGCGCCCTGTCTCCCGCAGAGGAGGAAACGCGCGCCTTTGCAAGGTTAGAGTCAAGGTTGTCAACTATTGAGTTGAGTTCATAGAGGTAGTGGGTGGCGTCGGCCGCCATATCTGCCTGCATACCGTTCAGGTTAATCCATCCGAATGTCAGCATTGTGCCAAGGGCAAGGGTGGATACGCCAAGAGCAATCACTGCCGCCAGCCAGCCGCCAAAGCCTGGCGTGCGGTCCTTCTTGTCCTTGCGCCTTTCGGCCTTAAGCTTGAGCGCGTGTTCTCGCTTTGCAATTTTTGCATTCAGCCTGGCTACCCGTTTAGCCTTCGCCGCTTCAGTCTTTGCAATCCGTGCCTGCTTTTTATCTTCGGCACGCTCTGCCCTGGACTTGCTCTTCATTGCGTCGCGTCTTTCAAGGCGCCTTTCCTTTCGCTCGGCGCGCTTGTTTTTCAAAGCGGCAATTTTATCCGCCATTCTCTGTTTATGCTCAAGCTTCTTTTCCTGCCTTCTGGCTTTCTTTTCAGCTTTCATCTGGGCGGCTTTCAGCTTGCGTTCTTCTCTTTCGCTCTTTCTGTGTGTATTGCCCTTTTTTGTGTTAGTATTCTGTTTTTGCACTGTTTTATTTGCCGAATTGTCGGTTTTATGCACAGTTTTCTTGGTTGTGGTTGTCTTTGTTGCGCCTTCTTCGCCTTTGTCCGTCGTTCTTTTGCGTGTAAGGCTTTCGGCCTTTCTTGTGCCGCTGGAAACTTTCTTTTCGCTCATCTGTTACCCCTCCTATATCGCAAAGACGTGTCTGCCGATAGTAGTGACCGTCTGCCTTGAAAAAATCCAACTGCTGGTAGCGGTGGCGGGGTTGTAGTAATACAGACACCCGTATGTGGGGTCCCAGCCGTTCATCGCGTCCTGCGCGGCATTCAATGCCGTCTGGTTGGGCGTAAGGTTTATCTGCCCGTCGTCGACTGCCGTGAAGGCGCCCTTCTGATAGATTACGCCTGAAATTGTGTTTGGAAACTGTGATGATTTTACCCTGTTCAGAACAACCGCGCCGACGGCAACCTGTCCGGTGTAGCTCTCGCCGCGCGCTTCGCCGTAGATACATTTTGCCAGAAGATACAGGTCGGAACTCGTATAAGTGGAGCCGGAACCCGCCTTTTCATCGTTTTCAAGTACCCGGACGGAATCGTTCATCCCCAGCGCGGCATAGGTCGCCTTACCGGCAATGCCGTCTACCGTCAGCCCGTTTTTGCGCTGAAAATATTTGACGGCTTCAACGGTTTTCGGGCCGTAAATGCCGTCCACTTCGCCGCTGTAATAACCCCAGTTTTTCAGTCTGCGCTGAACTTCTTTAACTTCGCCCCCGCTTGCGCCCTGCCTTAAAACGGCGGTCTGCACAACGTCTGCGGCAAAGTCGGCGCAGACGTTATCTGTTGTATTGAGCAGCGCCGTAGCCGTGCAGACGGCAGCCGCCGAAAGCGCAACCAAGCCTATTTTAAGTGCTTTGTTCATTTTTCCTCCTTAAAGCGGCTCCTTGCGGGAGCCATCGTATGTCAATTAAAAAATTTTGCAATTATGTCTAAAATGGCCGAACGGTATTCAATGTCAACCGTGCCCGACGTAAAGCAGAGGGGAGGGTACAGCACGCACCACCAGTTGTCGCCCGCGCCCGAACCCAGCTCTATAATCAGAGCGTCATACACTCCGCTTTCCAATGTCAGGTCCCCGTAGACGCGCGTAGGGAAGTTTTCTTCCCGTATCTCCGCTGCAGAGGTGTAATTAAACCCGTTTTCGCGCAGGACTTCGTCGCAGACTTCCTCTATATCGGAAAGTATTGCGCCTATCACGTCCATAGCGGTCTGCTTGTCCGTGCATTGCGCCACATACGGCGTGATAAACTCAACCACGGCGTCCTTCACCTTGTATTTTACATCCTGGTCGTCCTGGCTGTTGGAGTTGGCTCTGACGTGAATACGCAGATAGTCCGAGCTGCTTTCCGCAGTGCCGTCAGAACTGTTTGTTGTTACAAAGATTACCGTTGCAATTATTATGACGAATATAAAAAAAGTTATACAGAAATTTTTCATAAGCCTTTTATTGCCCGCGCTTACGGTATTTATACTTTAATTTTTTATTTTGCCGCCGTAAAACGCCCTGTCGGTTTTTGATGTTTTTTGCAGGATAATAAAATATATTGACGAAAGTTATACATATAGTTTACAATATATATGCGCGGTTATGCGGTCAGATTCAGTGAATTGAAAGGGAGAATATGAATGGACAATCTTGAAGCTTTTGAACCGCTTGAATATTATAATGGCAAGCTTCGCGAAAGTTTTGAAACGGCGGCCGCCGATTATTTCGATGAACTCGTCAAAAAATCGGGCGTAGACCCCGCTGTGAACGCGGCAACGGTGGAAAAATACCACGTTGCGGAGGGCAGGCAAAAGGCGGCTTCGGCAAAGCTGTCGTCCGGTAAACGGTTGCGCGGAATGGTGATATCCCTCACGGTTGCGGCTTTTATAGCCGCGGTCGTGCTGCTGGTTATTTACTCGGGCGGCGGAAGCGTGCCTCTGCTCGTCTGCGGAATATTGTGCGCCCTGCTCGGAGTTGCGTGTATAGTAATTCTGTGTACCTGCCTTAAAAAGTTGATTTTAATGCGGCAGAACAAATTCGAAAGAGCGGCGGCGCAGGCGCGGGAGTTAATGGAGGAGGCGTTAGCGCAGCTCCGTCCGCTTCATTCATTGTTTACATGGAACATGACCCGCGAACTTATGCTAAAAGTCTTTCCGGGGCTGGAGCTGGACGAAAGACTGAGCGTTGAAAAACTCGATTTGTTTATGCGGAAGTACGGCTACCGCCCCGCAGGAAACGACGCCAAAACCTCTACGCTCTTTCTGCTTTCGGGCAATATGGACGGCAATCCGTTTTTGTTTGAAAGGCGGCTTCATTGTAGCATACTGCCGCATAAATATACAGGCTCGCTCACAATTCACTGGACTACATATACCATAGATTCAAACGGTAACCGCCGCAGCGTTCCGCACACTCAGACGCTGTACGCAAGCGTTGAAAAACCTGCACCGAGATACGACGAAGAAACTTCCCTCTTCTACGGCAACGAGGCCGCCCCGGACCTGAACTTTTCCCGCGGGCCGCAGTATTCGCACAACCGCGACGAGAGGAGTCTGGAAAAGATTATAAAGAAGGGCGGTAA
>CBCPNE010000026.1:0-12180 GCA_965120435.1 uncultured Clostridia bacterium | reverse complement strand
GCACGGCCGCGGCGGAAAACCGCCGCGGCCGCGCCGCAATTTGCTCCTATGCGTAAATTATCACAGGTCGGAGAGTATATCCTTCATATCATACTTGCCCGCGGGTTTGCCCACTATCCACTTTGCGGCGCGTATCGCGCCCGACGCAAACACCTTTTTGGAGCGGGCGGAATGTGCAAGCGTTATAATTTCGTCCTCGCCGCAGAAGAAAACCTCATGTTCGCCCACGATTGTTCCGCCGCGCACGGCGTGCAGTCCTATCTCCCTGCCGCGCTTGCCTGTTATGCCCTCTCTGCCGCACACATACGGCTTTTTGTCTTCAAACGCGCTGTTTGCGCCGTCGGCAAGCATAAGGGCGGTGCCGCTGGGCGCGTCCTTCTTTAAGTTGTGGTGCTTTTCAACAATCTCAATGTCGAACTTTTCGCCGAGGAAGGCGGCCGCCTCTTTCACAAGCTTTACAAGCAGATTTACCCCTACGGAAAAGTTTGCCGTGCGGAACACGGGTATGCGCTTTGCGCATTCGTCTATGTATGCAAGCTGTCCTTCGGTGTATCCCGTGGCGGCTATAACTGCGGGTATGCCGTTTTTCAGGCAGTACTCCATCTCGCTTTCAAGGCAGGCGGGGGAGGAGAAGTCTATCACCGCGTCCACCTTTTCGCGCACCTCCGCAAAGGAGGAATACACGGGCCTGCCGAGGGAGGGGAGCGGTCTTACGTCAACCCCGCACGCAACAGCGGCTTCCCCGTCGTTTTCAAGCAGTTCAACTATATTGCTGCCCATATGGCCGGCAACGCCGCAAACCAGAATATTTATCATACTTTCTTCAACCCCAGCTTTGCAATACATTCTTCCATAATTTTCTTGTGCGCGTCCTCAAGCTCGGTGAGCGGCGGGCGCGGCAGTCCCGCGTCCAGCCCGATAAGGTTGCAGCCGTACTTCACGGGTATGGGGTTTACCTCGGTAAAGCAGGCGTCAATCAGGGGAAGCAGCTTATCCTCCAGCTCGTTGGCGCGGTCAAGGTCGCGCGCCTGCATATATTCGTACACCTGCTTGGTCTCTTTGGGCGCTATGTTGGAAACTACGGAGATGAGCCCCGCGCCGCCAATGGCGAGTATGGGCAGGTTAAGGTTGTCGTCGCCCGAATACACGTCCATCTTGCCGCGCACCCTGCGCATAGTCTCGCAAATCTGCTCCATATTGCCGCACGCCTCCTTTATTCCCGCCATATTGGGAATGTCCGCAAGCGCCTCCGCCGTGGCGGGCAGTATGTTCACGCCCGTGCGCGGGGGCACGTTATAGGCTATAACGGGCAGCTTTACCGCCGAACATATCGCGCGGTAATACTCCACAATGCCCCTCTGCGTGCACTTGTTGTAGTAGGGGGTGACGGCCAGAAGTCCGTCCGCGCCAATCTCTTCGGCAAGTTTTGCAGACTGCACCGCGTGCGCCGTGCTGTTGGAGCCGCAGCCGAACATAATCTTCACCCTGCCCGCCGCCTTTTTGACGGTGTAGCGCATCAGAGCTTGCTTTTCCTCTTCGGTCATAGTGGGGGGTTCGCCCGTCGTGCCCAGCACAACGAGCATATCCGTTCCGCCGGCAATCTGGTACTCTATCATTTTGCCGAACGCGTCAAAGTTGATTCCCTCTTCGTTGAAGGGGGTAATCATCGCCGTGGCCGTTCCCTTAAAAAAGCCTGTCATATTTTTGCCCGCCTCTTTCAGATTTTTTTCTTAAATAAATATATGCGTGCGCAGCTGTAGTTGCGGCATATTACGCTCTATTTCAGTCAAAATAGCCCTTCGCCGCCAGAAGCTCGGCAAGCAGCACCGCGCCGCCGGCCGCGCCGCGCAGCGTGTTGTGGGAAAGGCCTATAAACTTATAGTCAAACACGTTGTCCTCTCTCAGTCTGCCCGCGCATACGGCCATTCCGTTTTCCGTCATTCTGTCAGCCTTTGCCTGGGGACGGTCGTCCTCTTCAAAGTAGTGTATGAACTGCTTGGGGGCGGATGGGAATGCAAGGCGCTGCGGTTCGCCTGAAAATTCCGCCCAGGCTTTGAGAATCTGCTCTTTGGAGGGCTTGTTCTCAAAGTTTACGAAGCACGCCGCCGTGTGTCCGTCAGACACGGGAACGCGCAGGCACTGCGCCGTTATTGCGGGGGAGGAGGCAGGCACAATCCCGCCGTCCTTTACCTCGCCCCATATCTTGAGGGGCTCCTTTTCGCTCTTTTCCTCTTCGCCGCCGATGTACGGTATGATATTGTCAATTATTTCGGGCATAGTCTCAAAGGTTTTGCCCGCGCCCGATATTGCCTGATAGGTGGTCACCGCGGCGCTCTTTATGCCGAACTTTTTCAGGGGGTGCAGCAGCGGAACGTAGGACTGCAGCGAGCAGTTTGACTTAACCGCTATAAAGCCGCGCTTTGTGCCAAGGCGCTTTCTCTGCGCCGCAATCACCTCTATGTGACCGCCGTTTATTTCGGGTATAACCATCGGCACGTCGGGCGTAAAGCGGTGCGCGCTGTTGTTGGAAACAATGGGGCACTCAAGCCGCGCATAGTCGTATTCAAGCGCCTTAATCTCGTCCTTTTTCATATTCACCGCGCAGAAGCAGAAGTCAACTTCCGCGGCGATTACGGCCTTGTCTGCGGCGGCGTCCATAACCGTCATTGCGGCAAACTTTTCGGGCATAGGCTCGGTCATATGCCAGCGCCTCACCGCGTCCCCGTATTTTTTGCCCGCCGAAGAGGCGGAGGCCGCAAGGCAGGTCACTTCAAACCAGGGGTGGTCTTTAAGCAGAAGCAGAAATCTCTGTCCGACCATTCCCGTAGCGCCTATAACGCCCACTTTGTACTTTTTCATAATATCACAACTCCAAAAATTTTATTGCAAAATAAAAAACCGCAGCGCAACGCGCCGCGGATAAGTCTGCCGATTACACCTTCCGCCAATAGCGCGACGCAAAAAAGCGACAGTTGCAAGGGTATTGACCTTTGCACCCAGCGCAGGCAAGGGGGGCTGCGCTTCGGCGGGGATGCCCTTTCGCCGCGGAGAACAAAATTTCCCTTAAAATTCCCCGGCTCCGCGTTTACTGATGCTCGCCCGCTCCTCTATTAAGCAGAAATAATATATCACAGCTCCGCCCAAATGTAAAGAAAATTTTCAAACCTCAATCAAAATAGTTGAAAAAAATAATGACTTTGCTGTATAATATTGTAAGCGTCGCTGTTTGCGCGCGCCGCCGCGTCAGGCGGTATTTAAAATTAAGATTTCCAAGGAATACAAAATGGCAGAAACAAGAGTAAAAGCGCTTGAAGGAAATGAAAACGCCGACTACGTCCGCGAACAGGTCCCCAGGGGCAGGTGGAGCGACACGTGGGGGGTATTCAGGTCCAACTTCGGCAAGATAGTAATAAACAATCTGTTTACGCTGTTGTTCTTTCTTCCGCTTGTGATAATAGTCTACGTCCGCACGCTGTACGTCCAGTCGCTCGCGACCATGTACCCGTTCAACACTGCCGGCCTCGGCGGATTTTTCGGCGCGCCCAACATAGAGGGCCTTGCAGAGGGACTGTATATGTCTGCGGACATAATGTTCTATTCTCTCGCCATAGTGGGCGGCCTCATCGCCGCCGTAGGCGTGGCGGGTTCCTGCTATTCTATGAAAAAGCTCGTCAACACCCACGGCGAATTTACAATAAAGAGCTATTTCCACGGCGTCAGGACGTGTTACCTCAACGTAGCCATTCCCACGGCGCTGTTTATGATAGTGTTCTTCTGCACCATACTCGTAAGCGACTGGAAGGAATACACAATTGCGCTCGGCAACGATTCCGCGTGGCCCACGGCCGCAATGGTGCTGATGATAATTCTCTGCGTACTCGTCGGCATAATCTGTATGTGGTTCATAGCGGTGGGCGTGAGCTATAAGGTAAAGCTGTGGCAGCTCATCAAAAACAGCTTCGTGCTTTTAATCGGTTCGGTTATCCAGACCGCCATTATTCTCGGCATAGCGTTTATCCCCGTATGGTTCCTGCTTATGGGCTCCTTTATGCAGATAATCGCCTTCATAATATTAATAGTGTTCGGCTTTTCATTCGTGTTCCTCGTCTGGATGAGCTTTACGCAGTGGGTGTTCGATATGTACATCACCCCCAACATTCAGGCTCAGAAGGAAGCAAAGCGCGCAATGATGAGCGAAAAGGAGCTGGCGGCAGAAAAGGCCGAAGAAGAGCATCGCATCGCGCGCGAAATTCTTGCGGCGGGCAGGAGCGAACTTGTGGGCAGGCCCATACTTCCCATAGGCGGCGAGCCTGTGCTTGCGCTGGGCAAGTCCTTCGGGCGCAGTCAGATAGCCGAAGTCGCAGATTCGCGCAGCGCGCTTGAAAAGAGCGTGTCCGACTACGAGGAAGAACACAAGAACGACGAGCGCTATGCTGAATACAACAGACTGTTTGCCGAAAGGGAAAAGGCCCTCAAAGACGAAGGCAAGAAGGGCAGAAAGAAAAAGAAGATAAGCGCGGACAACCTTCTGAAGTGACGCCGCGGCAGGTCTTTTATGAAAGAAAGCTACGCCGCGCTCGGCGGCATATTTGAATATCTCAACCGGGACTGCGACTATGACAAATGGTCGCAGTATTTAATTAAAACGCTTGAAGGCCTGGGCGTCGGCCCGTGCGGCGTGGACATAGGCTGCGGCAACGGCTACTTTACGCGCGCCCTTATAAAGAGCGGCAGGGACGCGTCCGGCGTGGACGTATCCCCGCAGATGCTCACGCGCGCAAGGGAACTCGCCTCGGCGGAGGGCGTGCGCGCGGAATTTTTACTCGGCGATATAACCAAACTAAAACTGACGAAGAGGGCGGACTTCGCCGTCGCCATAAACGACTGCCTCAACTACGTTCCGCCGGAAAAGCTGCACGCGGCTTTTACGCATACGGCGGCCTGCCTCAAAAAGGGCGGGGCGTTCATATTTGACGTGAGTACCGCTTACAAACTCAAAAATATCCTCGGCGACAACCTGTTCGCCGAGGACTGCGAAGAGGTGACGTACCTCTGGTTCAACAGCTTCAGGGGCGACAGGGTGGTTATGGATATAACTGTGTTCACTCCCGCGGGCGGAGGACTGTTCAGGAGGGAGGACGAGCGCCACGTCCAATACGCGCACAGCCGCGCGCTTTTAGAGGAAGAGCTGTCCCGCGCGGGATTCGACGTTCTCCGCGTGGAAGGGCACCTCGGCGCGGCGGCGGAAGAAAACTCCGAACGCCTCAACTTTATCTGCCTCAGGCGCTGAAAAAACTGTTGCTGTACGGTGATGTTATGAATATACTTTACAAAACGCTTATATACGGCGGAAACGTCTCGCTCTCCGTCCTCCAGACAACCGACCTCGTAAACAGGGGCATAGCCATACACGGCCTGCGCCCCGCGGCAGGGCGCACGTTCGGCAGCCTGCTCACCTGCGGCGCGTATATGGCGGGCTGCCTCAAGAGCGAGCGCGGAGCAATTTCAATAACCATAAAGGGGGCAAACGGCTCCGGCTCGGCAAGCGTGTCGGGCGACGTAAACCTGCATATGCGCGGCTATATAGACGACGGCGCGGAGGGCAGGCTTGAGGGCGGCTTTATGACGGTGATAAAGGACGACGGCTTCTTCCGTCCTTACACGGGCGCGTGCGAACTCATATCCGACGACGTCTCGCGCAATATGGAACACTACTTTGAACTGTCCGAACAGATTGTCACCCGCGTATCCGTCGGCGCGGACGTTGGCAAAGACGGCGTGTGCCGCGCGGCGGGCGGCGTTGTAATGCAGCTTCTGCCCGGCCATTCGGAGGAAGATAAGCGGGCCGTGTATGAAAAGATGGAGCAGTTCGGTAACCCCGCAGCCATAATCGCGGAGATGGGCGCCGAGGGGCTGATGAAGAAGTATTTTTCCGCAGAGACGGAGGGCGGGCACATATATATGACCTCCCCCGACTACATATGCAACTGCTCGCGCGAAAAGATTTCCGCAGTGCTCGTATCCCTTGGCAGGGAGGAGCTTGAGCGCATAATAGCGGAGCAGGGATGCGTTTCGGTACACTGCCACTACTGCAACAGTGACTACAAGTTCGGCACAGAGGACATAGAAGAAATATTCAGATGAGCAAGACGCAATCCATTGACCTCAGCGACGAAAGGCTGCTTTCGCTTGCCGCCTCGCTGATGGACGGGCACAACTTCATAGAGGCGCTTAAAATTCTGAACAAGAACGCGGAAGTCAACTTCAACGACGACCGCTCCTATATGCTCTACGCCGAAGTTTTCGACGATATGGAGCTGTACGAGCAGTCTGTAAACAACTGGTTCAGGTATCTTGACAACGCGCCCGAAAGCGACGCGTCAGACGCCTACGAGGGGCTGGCCGTGGGATTTATGAATCTGGACAACCAGCAGAGCGCGGCCTACTACTACAACAGCCTCCTTATGGAGACGAGCGACATCTCTCCCGAAAGCCGCCGCGAGATTATAGACAGCTTTCTCGGCAAACAGGAAAACCCGCTCAGGTTTGCATATCCGCCGAAGCTGGCGGACTACTCTGCGGAGCTGTCCCGCGGGGTGGACTTTATGCGCGAACAGCAGTATGACAAGGCCGTGGAGGAGTTCGACAAGGTTGCAGAGGGCAACCCGCGCTACTTCACCGCACGCAACTATATTGCAATGTGCAGAATTATTGCCGACAGGTGCGACGAGGCGGAGGCGGAGTGCCGCAGTATTCTGGAGCAGAAGCCGGACGACGTCCAGGCGCTCACCACTCTCGCCGCCGTAAAGACAGAACAGAAGAAGGCGGAGGAGAGCGTGGAACTCGCCCGCCGTCTGCTCCGTCTGAACGTGAAGGACGCGGACGACATATATAAAATTGCCACCGTCTGCTGCGAAAACAAGCTGCACGCGGAGGCATACGAATTGTTCTGCAAGCTTGAAGGGGAGTTCGGCTACGACAGCACCGTACTCTACTTCAAGGCAATCTCGGCATACAACAGCGGCAACTTCCGCGCCTGTTTCGATACTTTCGACAAACTTCTCACCATATACCCTGACGCGGTTGTTGCGCGGTACTGGTACGGCCGCGCACGCGAAAACCAAAGCGAGGGCAGGGAAGAGGAGTTCAGCTATTTCTACAGGCTTCCGCAGAACCTGCGCGAGAGTTCGCTGGAATTTATCTCGGCATACTACCGCCTTCCCGTGCGCAGTGCGCGCAGACTGTCCAAATCGGTAAACGTGCTTGAATGTGTGAAGTGGTGCTTTGACGAAACTGAAAGTTCAGACGACAATCAGCTCCACTACGTCGCGGCGCTGTGCGCCGTAAAGGCGGGGTGCGACGACTATGTGCGCGACATTCTGCTCAACGCCTTCCTTTCAGACAGCCTTAAAATTACCGTGCTGCACAACCTCTGCGAGCGCAACGAGGACAACCAGTTCGGCGTGGTGATATGCAATATATATAAATGTATAGATATTTATGCCGTAAAGCTGGGCAGGGCAAAGCGCAAATACTTCCTTTCGGCGTATGCGGCCGTAGTTTCTCGCTTCGCCATTCTTGAAGGGAGCTATTCCGAAAGTTTTGCCGTTGCGACGGAAACGCTGTATAAGGATATGGTAAAACACGGCAACCTTGCCGCCGCAACAGACGTGCGCGCCATTTCGGCGGCCATATTCACAGTTTCAGGCGTCCGCACGGAGGACATCTCGCCTGAGGAGGCGTGCCGTTTCTTTGACGCGGACAAAAAGGTTTTTGAAAAAATTATGGAGGCTACGCGGTGAAGCTCTACGATTTTGACGGTATGTTCGATAAAAAACTCTCCGAATATATCTCCCGCAACGCGGGAAAATATAAGGAGGAAGAGTGGGAAGATATGATTCCCGCAATGTATGCAAAGTTCGGCGACGCGGTGATAAAGTCGCTCGGCGTGAGCCCCAACGCATACTATGCCGCAATGGGCGCGGAAGAGCTTGTAAGGTGCCTTAAAGCGCACGTAAAAAACGGCGTACTCGTGTCTGAATTTCTGTGCAAGGCTATAGAGGCCCGCCCTGAATGTAAGGATATGCTGCTCCCCCTTCTGGAGGGGGGCGAAGAAGGCCTCAGGCAGTACGTTGTAAACATACTCGGAGCGGCGGAGGAGGCCATACCCGTATATATGCGCCTGATTGCGGGCGGGGAGGACGGCGACTTCAAAAACCTGTGCGCCGATTTCATCAAGGAAAATGCAGACGTCGCGCTTGAACAGGCTCTGGAAAATTACCGCGGCGGCGTAGAGCGTCCGCTGATGCTGGAGATACTCTCCCGCGTGAAGGCGCGGGACGGGCGCGTGTACGATATTCTTTTAAATGAATTTCTCGGCGGAGAGGATGTGCCGATGCACGCCGCCTATCTTGCCGCCTACGGCGACGAGAGGGCGCTCCCCTACCTGCTTGCAAAGATTGACGAAGAGGGAATTTCCTATGTGGAGTACCAGGAACTCAAATACGCCATAGAGGCGCTCGGCGGAGAATACGACAAGCCCCGCGACTTTTCCGGCGACGAGTATTACGAGCTGATACATTCCCACAGCGTCTCTTCTGCGGACATCTTTTCGGCTTTCGGCAGTTCTGACAACTCCGGGGACAAGAAGTAATTTTATAAATTTTGGCGCATATCAGGGGATTGCCCCGCAGATATGCGCCGTTTAACTGAATTTACCGTGAAATAATTTTCATTAGAAATACTGTGCGCGCGGCGCGGGATAACTCCCGCGCTTTTCTATATCTCCGTAAAAATCCGTTCCCTTGCGACGTTCCCGCAGCGGACGGCAAAAGGCGGGCCGGTAAAGCGGTGCGCTCTCCGCGCGGCACGCCGTCTGAAACGCGCGCTCAATCAAAGTCAAACAGGTCGTTGGGCGTTATGTCAAACCGTTTGCACAGGTATATTATCTTGTCATAGTCCAGCTCAACCTTTCCCGTCTCATAGTCGCTGTAATCAGACTGGTATTTATTGAGTTCCGCTGCAATCTCGCGCTGGGTGACCCCCTTGGCCTGGCGCGCCGCCTTCAAGTTCTGTCCTACCGTCTTGGCAATGTCCATCTTTAAGCCACCTCACACAGTGTTATACATTACAATATAGAAATAATTGCTATAATATGCTTGACATATAGGAAAAACCGTATATAATTTATGGCATAATATAGAAAAAAGTCCCAAATATTATAGTTACAAAAGTTTTTCGAGAGTGAATTTGAAAATGAGCGGAAACACGCAGTACCTTGTGTACAAACCCAAACTTAAACAGCACTGTATCTTTCAGGCGATAGCGAGCGGCCTTTCACTTTTGGTGATAGCGTTCATATTTTTTATTCCACAGTTCTCCATATATACAGACCCGCTCACTTATAATTTTTCCGTATATGACGAAGTGAGGCTGGCGTTTGAATCCTTTACGAGTGACGACATAGTCGTAAGCTCTTTCGCGATATTCCAGGTTCTGGGCGTCATCTTCTTTGTAGCGGGCTTCATTTCAAGCATAGTAACGCTGGTCAAAAACGTGGTCAACGCCTTGTCCCCCGATACATACGCCATTGACCTGTACGACAAAATCAAGAGGCGCACGGACGAGAGGAAGAGGAGCTGGCGTAACCACTTTTCAAGCACACAGCTTGTGCTGGCCGGAATTATCTATGAGGTGTTTGCCATAGTCTTTTCCGTGTGGTTGGCCAACGCGTTAGGCTCCGACGAAATAGTGCTAAGCTATTTTGCATATATGACTGGTCTGAACGGCGCGGTTGCGGTGACAATATTGGCGCTGATAGCCACGGCGGTTATGTACATACTTGCGTGGAGGATAAAGCGCGGCGTGCGCAACGCGATAATAAGGGAGGACTACAACATAGGGCAGGAAAACAGTCCTGCGGAAAATGTTGCGGAAGACCCTTTCAAATGAGATATAACATAAATTAAATGCGCGGCGCGGGATAATTCCCGCGCCGCGCGATTTTGTCCGCTATTGCTTTTCGCCGGCGGAGGCCGCCGCTTTAAGCGTCTTTTGCTGTTTTTTGAAAGTATCGTTGGCCTTGTCTATCATATCCTTCTTTGCGGGGGCGGTCTCGTAATATCCGCGCGCGCTCATCTGCCTGAACAGCGTGTACTGGTTTTCTGATACCCCCATAAGGTTGTCTGCAAAATTTTTCCTCATATTCTTGCCGCTGCCCTCGTACAGTGCGGTGGCATACAGTGAAATAAGGCTCTTTTCGCCCTCAAGCATATCCTGAAGGGCGTCCTTTTCGCACAGAGTGGTGTCCATCTTGGTAAGTTTCATATCTGCCTCCTTCAGCCGAGCTGCTTCATAAGCGCGCAGTAGCGCTCTTCGTGGTCGTCTGCAATGCACGCCATACAGTCTGCCAGCGCGGGGTCTGTCAGCGTGTTTGAATACATTCTTGCCTTTTTGCACAGAAGTCCTTCCGCCGTGAGCGCCTGGCTCAGCATCGTAAGTTCTTTAGCGGTCATAGTTTCAGTCATAAACACCTCCGTACAAAATATTTGCCAAATCTGCGCGCATTTATTCGGCATATCGGCGCAAAAAAACTGCCCCCGTTTCAGGGGCAGTTTTTTTGTTCTGTTTTATTGCCTGTCGTCACCGTCGTCAACTTCGTAGTCGCGGCCGTCGTATTCTCCGCGTTCGCGCTTTCTCCGCTTTTCAGAGCCGCTGAAGTACGCAAGGTACGCCACGCCTGCAATCACCAGCACCACAACGATAATGACGAGTACCACCGTCACAACAACGTCGTCCTCGCTGTAATCTTCGGGTACGGTGGTTTCAAACTCGCCGTTCTCGGCCGCAAAATCATACTCGGTCAGAAAGGAAGTAGGTATATACCCGCATACGGCGTTGCCGTCGCCGTCCGTATATTTTACGAGGCAGAAATCTGTCGTCAATGCGCTTCCGTCCGTCTGTTCGTCCGCCTTTATTTCATACAGCACCTCGACCGCCTCTCCCGTCTCCAGCGATAAAAGCCTTGTGGCGTCGCATATAAAGGGGGAGGAGTACAGTCCCGCGGGGTAGTTCAGCCGCGCGGCTGAAAATGATACGTCTGAGGTGGCTGCATAAACCTCTGCGCCCAGCGCGGAGGGGGAGGTGATGTACGTCTCGCCGCCCACGGCCACTATCGCCGCCCCGTCAAGCCTGCACAGCACCAGCGCGTATGCGTCGCTGTCAAGGGCAAACGTGCCCTTATCGCCCGTTACAAAGTACTGTCCGCTTATGTCCGAAAGGTCTATCTGCGTAACGTAGTTCCCCGCATTCACGGTGGCGAAGGTCACGGAATTCGTTTCCCCGTCCGGTGCGGCGGTCAGCGCTTCGCGCACATCGTCGCCTATCCCTATGCTCGCCCCGTGGGAGGAGTCCGTGTATTCTAGTGTGATTGGAACAACTTCAGTTCCCACGATGGCGCACAACCTATTGCCCTTAAGCACATATATGCCGTCGTCCGTCTGCGACAGCAGGGTGTAGTCGGCGTCATTATAGATACTGTCGTCAGGCCCGAATCCGATTATCCAGAGGGTTCCGTCTTTTATTTGGTAGGCTATGCTATTTTTTTCGTCAAACACGTAGTTTGCAGAGGCCGTTATAGTCTTGTCGGTGGCCGCAACCGTCCCGTCCGAATAGCTGAAAACGCCGTTTGAAGAGCTGAATATCAGCTCGCCGTCGTCATATGCTGCGGCGGTGATTGCGGAGGAGTGTTCGTAGGTATCCAGATAGCCCGTAAAGGTGTATCCTTTGTTGGAAGAGGAGCGGGAAGTATAGGAATATATATACAGCGTTGTTCCGCTTACGATGGCAAACTCCCCGTCGGTCGCGGCATAATAGTCCACCCCGACATTCAGTTCAGAGACAAGGTCCGGATACACGGTTGCTTCGGTTGCGTAGGTCTGAATATCCGTTTCGGCATAGGCCGCCGCCGCCCCGCCGCCCGCAACAAGTGCGGTTATTAAACATAAAATGAGTGTTGCTGTCTTTTTCACGTTTAAATTATAACACAGGCGGCGGCGGTTGTAAACATTTTTAAAAGTTTGCTTTAAAATTTGGTGCGCGTGCGCGCGCATAAACGGTCGTTTTTTGCAGACGGGGCGCGGAATGTCACCGTTTTTTTCGCCGTGCAAAGAAGTCACGCGG
>CBCPNE010000025.1:0-6019 GCA_965120435.1 uncultured Clostridia bacterium | reverse complement strand
GACATGGGGCAACAGCGTTTGTTTTGTAGAAACACACAACCCCCCGCGCGGATTTCCGCGCGACGGGCTGTGCGTTTATTCATACAGGGTTATAAATTATTCTGCCTTCTCCGTCTTTTTGGCGGCGGCGCGCTTTGACCTTACGACCTTTGCTATCTTAACGCCGCCTGCGGCGCCCGCTCCTTTTGCAGGCTCTGCCTTATCCGGGACGGCGACTTTGGGGACGTACTTGTTGTCGCTGAGGGCGTCGTCGTGCTCCTTTTTCACGCGGCGGAGGGTCTTTTTTTCCTCTTCCTTTTCCTCCTCCGTACTCTCGTGCCAGGGCACGGCGATTATGAGGGATTCATACGGCCTGAGGCCTATGACCAGCCTGTACGGCCTGCCGTCGCACTCATCCTTTACGGCGTTTATGGAGTAACTCTCCTCATCCGCGTAGGTTGAAAAAATCGTCTTGTATTCGCCCGAAACGGGCACGCCTATTTCTACAGGGTCTCTGTGGACGGGGGCGAAGTTGCATACGAAGATAAGGGCGTCGTTATAGTTCCACGGGTTGCGCCTTATGAAGCTGAACAGATTGCGCATATAGTCGCCGCTGTTTATCCACTCGAACACGTTCTTCTTGCCTGCGTCGTTGTAGAGCACCGCGTGGCTTGTATAGACGCCAAGCAGTTTGCGGTAACATTCAAGAATATCCCTGTGACCGGGGTCGTCGCAAAGATGCCATTGCAGGGCGCCCTTGTAGTCCCACTCGGCCTCCTGACCGAAGTCCTGACCCATAAACAGCAGTTTTTTGCCGGGGTGACCCATCATCATCGTGTAGGTGGTTTTCAACGCGCCGAACTTATCCTGGTGGCTGCCCGCCATCTTGTTGAATACAGAGCCCTTGCCGTGTACCACCTCGTCGTGCGAGAGAACGAGGATATAATTTTCGTCGAACACATAGTCGAACGTACCCGTCATAAGGTGGTGCTTATAGCGGCGGAAAACGGGGTCCTCATTATAGTAGCGGATTGTGTCGTTCATCCAGCCCATATCCCACTTGAGGCCGAAGCCGAGGCCGTCGTTTTTGGCGGGGGCGGTAATGCCGGACACTATAGAACTGTCCTCCGCGATTATGAACGCAGAAGTGCGCTGCCTGAGTACGGTGTTCAGGTGGCGGAAGAATTCAAAGCTCTCCATATTGAAGTCTGTGCCGTACTTGTTGGGCCTCCACTCGCTTCTGCCGAAGCTGTTGTAGAGCATTGCGGCGACGGCGTCGGCGCGGAGCGCGTCAACGTGATACACGTTCACCCAGAAGAACGCAGAGGCGATTAAAAAGTTGGAAACTTCAGGCTTGCCCAAATCAAACGCCTTTGTGCCCCACTGAGGGTATTCGGCGCGCAGGGGGTCGCCGTATTCGTACAGCGGCGTGCCGTCAAACCAGTCCAGCCCGAACTCGTCCTTTGGGAAGTGCGCGGGCACCCAGTCCAATATTACGCCTATGCCGTTTTTGTGCATATAGTCCACGAAGTACATAAAGTCTTTGGGACTGCCGTAGCGCGCCGTGGGGGAGAAATATCCCGTTACCTGATAGCCCCAGGAGCCGTCGAACGGGTATTCGCAAATGCCCATCACCTCTATATGCGTATAGCCCATCCACTTTACATATTCGCACAGCTCGTGCGCGAGCCTTCTGTAGTCGAGGAACTTGTCCTCTTCCCACCATTTGTCCCAGTCCTTCTTCCAGCTGCCGAGGTGAACTTCATACACGGCCATAGGCTTTTCAAGGAAGTTTTCCTTCTTTTTCTTTTCCTGCCACTCCTTGTCGCCCCACTCGTAACCGGAAAGGTCGGCCACGACGGAGGCGTTTGCAGGGCGGAGTTCGGACGCGTATGCGTAGGGGTCCGCCTTCATTACCTCCGACCCGTCGGCGCGGACTATGAGATATTTATACTTTACCCCCTCGCACATTCCGGGCACGAACAGCTCCCAGATGCAGTCGTCAACTTTTTCCATTATGTCGCGCCAGGGCGTCCAGCCGTTGCCGTCCGACACAACGCACACCGCGCGCGCAGAGGGCGCCCACAGCACGAAGTGTACGCCGCGCACGCCGTTTTCCTCCACAACGTGCGCACCCATTTTATTGTACAGTTCGTAGTGTACGCCGTGGTGGAAGTAGTATCTGTCCAAATCGGTGAAAAATCTGTTTACCATTTTATTTCCCCCATAATATATGTTGAATTGACAGCCGCTTGCATAAATATGCGCGGCGGCTTATTTACACCAGAAACATACTCATCTGCTGATATGAGTGCGCTCCCTTGCCGTTAAGCTTACAGCTCAGCACGCACGCAGATTTTGCGGGCAGGTTTATGTGTACCCTGCCGTATTTTATCCTGAATTCATCGTCAGAGGCAAATTCTTCTGACGTGGCAATCTCAAGCTTCATTCTGCCCACAGAGCCCGCGCCCACTTCCCATACGGGTACGCTGAGCTTTGCGTCCTCGTCGCGGACGTTTATAAGAACTACCGCGCAGTCCGACCTGTCGAAACGGGCGTAAGCTATGTAGCCGTGCCCCGCGTCCAGCTTTTTCAAAGAGCCCATTTTGAGGCAATGTACGCTGCCGCGCAGCTTTATAAGCTTTTTGTGGAGTTCTATAAGTTCCTTGTCCTCTTCCCCCCAGGGGTAAGTTCTGCGGCAGTCGGGGTCGGTCCAGCCAACCTGTCCCGCCTCGTCGCCGTAATATATCCCCGGCGAGCCCGGCCACGTCATCTGAATGACTACGCCCAGCTCCATAACGCGCCTGTCTACGCCCCGTCCCGCGGCCTCAGGCCCTGCGGTTTCCGTGCGCCCCACCATTCTGTTGGTGCGCGTCATAAAGCGCGAATGGTCGTGATTGGAAAGCTGGTTGAGCGCGGAATCCAGCGCGGGTCGCGGGAATCTGCTCATATTTTTGAACATTGCGTCAAAGAAGCGTATGCCGTCCCCCAACAGACCGTCGTCGCGGTGGTCGCTGTGCTTTTCCATTCCTGTGAGAAACCAGCTGACGGGTTCCATAAAGGCGTCGTAATTCATAACGGTATCCCACTGAGAGCCGTCGAACCACGCCGAGGGGTCGCCGTAGTGTTCCGCAAAGATGAAAGCTTCGGGATTGGCCGCGCGCACGCGCTTGCGGAACTTACGCCAGAACGCGTGATTGAATTCGGGCGAGTGCCCCAGGTCCGCGGCCACGTCAAGGCGCCAGCCGTCCGCGTTGTATGGCGCGGACACCCACTTTTCACCTATCTTCATCACCTCTTCCACGAGTTCGGGAGACTGTTCGTAGTTGAGCTTGGGCAGGGTATCAAAATTCCACCAGCCCTCGTAATCGGAGTAATTTTCATTGGGGTGATTGAAGCTGAAATACTTGCGGTACGGACTGATGACCGACTGATACGCGCCCTCTTCATACCCCTCTTTATTTAGGTATATGCCCTCCCTGTCCATCCACTTGTTGAAAGAGCCGCAATGGTTGAACACGCCGTCCATTATTATCTTCATTCCGCGGCGGTGTATATCCTTTACAAGGTCGACAAAAAATTTGTTGCTCTTTTCAAGGTTCTTCCCGGAAACTACGCGCTTTATATACCTGCGGGCAAAGCCGTTGTGCCGTTCCCAGTCGGGCATTACGTACTGTTCGTCCTCCTCTATCACCGCAAGGTGAGGGTCTATATGGTCGTAGTCCTGCGTGTCGTACTTGTGGTTGGAGGGCGATACGAATATCGGGTTGAAATATATGGCCTCTACGCCGAGGTCCTGAAGGTAGTCAAGCTTTTGCTTCACGCCCTGTAAATCTCCGCCGTAAAAGTTGCTTACGTCCAGCCTGTCAGGGTACTTTCCCCAATAGGCAACTTTGCGCGTATGCGAGCCGGTGTAATAGTATTCGCCGTTTTCCACGTCGTTCGAAGCGTCGCCGTTGCAGAATCTGTCCACGAATATCTGGTACACAACCGCGCCCTTTGCCCAGGACGGCACCTTAAAGCCGGGAGTAAATGAAAAATTGAACTCCGCCTGGTTGTTTTCCGCCCAACCGAGTTTGTTGTAGCAGACCTTGTCGTCGTCGTCATAGATGACGAAGTAGTAACTGACAGGGTCGTCCGTACAGGTCATCTCCACACAATAATAGTCGAACGTGCCGTCTGTACGCGACTTTGTCATTTCTCTCTTTATGCCGTTTATAACGGCGTAAGCGCGCTTTACGTCATCGGCGAGAGTGCGCAGGCTTATCGTTACGGTATCCCCTTTGACGGGTTCGTACGGGGTGCGGAAGCTTTCCGTCTCGTCGCTGAAAAGCGCCATTCTGTTTATCATAAATACCTGACCTTAAAAATTACTGTATGTGTCCGGAAACGCAGAGGGACAACACAGTCTTACTCCGCAAAAAGCCCGCACGCAGTCTTTACTCTGCAAAATTGTAACATAACGCAAGCGGAAAGTCAATATCCATTTTGCGCGCAGACGGGGAGCAAGCGGCTGTAAAAACGTAAATAAAAAGGCATACCCGCAGAGTTTTTACGGATATGCCTTGATTTTACAATTTATGCGTCTGCACGGCGCTGCCCTTTTCTTTCCGGGACTGTTGCCCCTTGCTTACTATCTGGGAGTAGTCAAACGCCTTGTCGTGCACGATAGGCTTCCACCTCACCCGCATAAACAGCGAAACTATGCTTATCGGCAGATTGACGAGGTCGAACCAGAAAAAGGTGAACACGTACAGTATCTGCCTGCCTATGCTGCAATGAATGTGACGGCGTTCGCGTATTACAACTATGGCCGCCTTGACGGTGTACCCCAGATAGCCCATGGCCGCGGTATAGAGCAGGTTCAGATAAAAATCCGCGCCCGATATTTCCCCCACCGCCGAACTTATAGCCGTGCCCGCCATTATTCCCACAACCAGCCCCGCAACCGCAGAGATGATTGACAGAAAAGCCGCAAACAGCCCGCCGGGGAACATATACCAGAATATATCGTAGTTAGACCACGTCCTGCGCACACCCTTTGAATTGAATATGCCCTTTAAATTGAGCCAGCCGTGTTTGCAGAATACTGCCAGCCTGCCCTTTGCCCAGCGCAGACGCTGTCGGAACATCACTTTGAAGTTGTGCGGCTGTTCGTCAAAGAACTCAGCTTCTTCACAGAACGCAATCTTCCTGCCGGACGCCGCAATATACTGCGTGAGTTCTGTATCTTCTGTGAGTCCGGTAAAGTGCCAGCCTCCTTCAAGAAGATACGGCTTGAGCACATATCCCGTACCGGCGATATGCGTGCACGTACCCAGACGCTGACGGGGACGGTGATACTGCACCGTGCCGCGGTAAAAATGTATGCCGTATGCCGCAGAAATGAAGTTGGTATCAAAATTTTTTGTGTTGCGGTAGGTAGTGACTATGTCCGTATTCTCCCCGAACGCGTCGTTCATCTTTTCAAACCAGGTGGGTGCTAACACATTGTCCGCGTCAAAAAAGGCGAAACCGTCAAAATATGTAATATCATAATCTGCGCGAATCATATCGAACAGCCACTCAAGAGCAAAGCCCTTGCGCGCCCTGGCGGGGTCCTCATTGTGGCGTTCATACACCTTGCAGCCCATTTCCCTGCATATTTTTGCGGTGTTGTCCGAACAACTGTCGGCGCACACAAAAATTTTTATCTTGTCCCTGTCATAAGTCTGCGAATGAATACTCTCTATCAGCTTGCCTATGACATTTTCTTCATTGCGGGCGCAAATCACAACCGCATAGCGGCGGACCTTGCCGCACTGCTTGTACTTTATTTTGGGTGAAAAAAAACCGATAATTAAGTATGCTATCTGATATGCGGTAAAAACCGTAACCGCAACGGTAAGCACACGTATTACAGTATTGAGTATGCTCATATTTCTCCTCTTCGTAAACACAAAAAAATTTTTGCTGAGTATAATAAAAGAACCGTTATATTAACCGTTAATTAGGGGCCTTATATATGCCGTCTATTAAGTCAAATCAGCCGTTATTTTTT
>CBCPNE010000024.1:0-3042 GCA_965120435.1 uncultured Clostridia bacterium | reverse complement strand
GGAGGTATTCTCACCTGCGTAATCGCGGCGGTGCTGTGATATGCTTTCACGCAGGGAAACGGCGGTTATGTCCGCCGTGTACGACCTATGCGACGGCACGGACAGCTGCCTTATTTCCGCAGGCGACATACTCTCCGTAATGCCTGACGGCGGCAAGTTCACCGCCGAGGGGCTGGACCAGATACTGTTCGGCCTGCACTGCGACGGGTACTTTGACATAATCTCTTCCGAGAGAAAGGGCGAGAAAATGTACGTCATAACGCTGAAAGAGAGCGGCTACGCCTTCAGGCGCAACCAAACCCAGCGGCGGCGGGACGTGACGTTCAGGCTGATACTCGCCCTCGTGGGCGCGGCGGCAACCTTTATCTTCGGGCTTATAATCAAGGCAATCTTCGGCGGATGAGCGCCATTGCAGGCACGCCTCCTCCCTTTTTGCCGCAAATTGCAAAAATACGTTGCATTGGGGCAAAAAATCTGTTACACTGTATAAAACAGTGTATGGACGGGAGATAACCGTGAACGAAGAAGTTTTACAGGGGCCGCAACAGGCGCCTCCTCCCAAAAAGGGACGCAAAAAAATTTTTATCGCATTGGTAACAGTGGCAAGCGTGATAGCCGTTATTGCCTCCTTTCTTATGATATGGTACCTTGCGGACAGATACGAAGATTTTGAAGACAACTTCACCGAGGAATTTTCCATTCCCGGCCTTGACGAAGGATTTATTCCGCAGGGAATGGGCAACTACTCCTCTGACAATATGTTCTTTATAAGCGGATATATGAACGACGGCTCGGCCTCGCGCATATACGTTGTGGAGAAAGACAGCGATACGGGCAGCTATGAAACGCTGGGATATGTGACGATTATCACGGGCGAAGAGAGCGTTGAAAACGACGAAGGCGACGAGGAAGAAACCGACGGCGAAGAGAGCGACGATAGCGGCGTAACCTATACCTACTACACCGGTCACGCCTGCGGCGTGGCAACAAACGGCAACAATTTCTGGCTGGTTTCTGACGCAACGGTGTACGTGCTCAGCTATTCAGACGTTGTGGATAACGCGTCCCCTGAGGGCGGCAGCGTGACGGTGAGCAGCACCTGGGACCCCAACTGCGCCGCCGACTTCTGCTATGTGAGCGGCAGCTATCTGTATGTGGGCGAATTTTACCGCAAGGGCAACTATGAAACGGATGAAAGCCACCATATGACCACGTCGGCAGGGGACCAGCACTACGCCGTGATTTTCAGATATTCCGCCACGGCCACCTCCCCCACCACGCCCTTACGCGCATACTCCATTACGGACAGGATACAGGGAATGGCGTTGAGTTCGGACGGAAATACAATGGTGCTGTCGCAGAGCTACGGGCTTTCAAATTCACACATTCTTGTGTATGACCTCAGCTCGGCGAAAACCGCCTCCACGGGCATAACGGTAGGAAGTTCCACAATAACCACATATTGCATAGACAGTTCCATACTCACAGAAGATTACGAGATACCGAGTATGTCCGAGGGATTGTGTTCCGTTTCCGTGGGCGACTGGGACAGGGTTTATGTGCTGTTTGAATCTGCAAGCGTAAAATACAAATATTTTGTGCGTGAGAGGATTGACAGCGTATATTCATTTATACTCAAATAGGGTGCGGAAAGCGCCCCGTGTGGGGCGGACGGCGCGGCTGCGCCGTCCGCCAATGCTTTCTGCGCTCATTGCCGTGCGTATATTATAAGGTTGAGCTTATACCTTTCATAAAAAAATTTTAACTCTCGCTTTCTGAAATTTAAAGAAATTGAATTTACTAATCGCCGCAAATGATTTATAATGTTACCGTATGAAACGCGGAGCAATGACGGCAAAAAAGACGGCTGCTTTGGGCATATTGACGGCTTTGAGCCTTGTGGTCTTTATAATTGAAAATCTTTTCCCGCCGCTGTTTGTTCCGGGCGCCAAAATGGGGCTTGCAAATATATTTTCGTTTGCGGCCCTTATAATGTACGGCCCCGTTGAAGCGTTTGCCGTTGTGATTGTGCGCACCGTGCTCGGTTCGCTGTTTGCGGGCAACATTTCTATGCTGATGTACAGCCTTACGGGCGGCGTGGTTGCAATGGCGGTATCCTCCATTCTGATGTACGCGGCATATCCGCGCATAAGCATTATGTCCGCAAGCATAGCCGCAGCCGTGGTGCACAATATCGTTCAGAACGCCGTCTACGTCCTGATAACCTCTACCACCCTTATGTTTGCATATATGCCCTACCTCGCCTTAATCGGCGTGCTTTCGGGCGCGATTGTGGGCGCGGTGGTGACCATAATTTTCAAAAAAGTGCCGATGGGCGCGTTTGAAAAGGTTATACGCAGCTCCGCAGACAAAAAGGTCATACAGGAATAAACTTAAAACAGCGTAAAAGTCTGCGCGCGCGTGCGCGTAGTTCAAACAATAACAAATATGCGGACAAGCTTCCGCACTTTTCCAAGGAGGTAAATTTTGAAAGCAGTAAAAGGCAGGTTCTTCCTGGGGGGCACACATATAAGCGACAAAAAATCGCTTGCAAAGACTGCGCCCATAGAAGAACTACCGACGCCCGAAGTTGCCATTAATCTGTCGCAGTCTTTGGGCAGGCCGTCCGTGCCGTGCGTTCAGGCGGGCGACAAGGTCAAAGAGGGCCAGGTGATAGCCAAATCGGACGGAGCAATCTCTTCAGACGTGTTCGCCAGCATAAGCGGCACGGTGAAGGAGATAAAAACTTTGCCCACGGAGAGCGGCACAGACGGGCAGTTCATAGTTATAGAAGGCGACGGCAGCGGCGAAAAGCAGTATCTTCCTCCGCTTGCACACCCCTCCGCGGAAGAGATAATTACGCGCGTGAGGGACGCGGGCATCGTGGGCCTCGGCGGCGCGGGCTTCCCCACAGCCGTCAAGATAAAGCCGCCCCGCCCCGTGGATACGCTTATTATAAACGGCGCGGAGTGCGAACCGTACCTCACCTGCGACTACCGCCTTATGCTTGAACACGCCGAAGAGATTACGCGCGGCGCAAGA
>CBCPNE010000023.1:0-7065 GCA_965120435.1 uncultured Clostridia bacterium | reverse complement strand
TTACATCATATTCATATACTCCGTCAAGCTCGTAGTATTCTTCATCGTCGGGGTCGGTTATTGCTCCGTAGCACCAGTCAAAATAATCAAACACCGTCTGGTCTGCAATGGAGGAGGTGTAGCCGATATAGTACATATTGCGTATGGCAATATCGGGGCGGGAGATAAAGTTTACAAAGGCTTCCGCTGCAATTTGCCGCTGTTCGTTTCCGTCTATGCCGTCTTTAAGCATAACCCAGCCGTCAAACCAAAGGTTGGTGCTTGCGTCCGGAACCGAATACCACAGCTCCGTGTCCTCCTCGTCGGCCTGGTCCATAATATATACGGCGTCGCCCGACCACTGGAAGTTGGCAATTACCTTGCCCGTTACCATATCCGTTTTGCCGCTGTCCGTTTCAAAGGAGTAGACGTTTTCCTTTATCTCCTTTAAAATATCTTCTGCGGCGGCTATGGTGTCCTCATCGGTGGCGTTCAGAAGTTCGCTTCTTGCCTCTGCTTTCTTATCGTCGGTCATGCTGTTGTCAGCATTTATGGCGTTGAGGTCGTCCTCGTACAGAATGGAGAGGGCGGCAAAGTACGCGTCACGCACATTGTCCTTTACCGTTACCGACTTGTAGTAGTCGGTATTGGTAAGTATGCTCCACGTCGAAACGTCGCTCTCGTCAACCAGCTCTTCGGGGTTATACACAAATCCCGTCGTGCCCCACATATAGCAGGCGGCTATGCTGTCCCATTCGTTTTCTTTAAATATACCTTTTATATACGACGAAACGCCTTTTATATAGTAGTTTGTTTCAATGGTATCGTAGAAGAACTCATCCGAATAGGGTTGAAGCGCGCCCTCTTCGTTCAGCTTCATTATCATGTAGTCGGAGGGGCACACGAGGTCGTACACGTCGCCCAGGCTGAGCTGGTTATACAAATCCTCATTGGTGCCGAAGGTGGAGTATTCAACCTCTACATTAAAGCCGTAATTCTGCGAATTGAACCACTCTACAAAGTCGTCCACAACGCTGTTTTCGCCTATGATATATTCTCCTGAGTAGTCGTTTTCTATATCTATGGCCTCGTCCTCGTCCCAGTCGCCTTCGTCAATGTATTCCTCCCAGTTGGCTATGCGCAAAACTATTGTTTCGTCCCCGGAGGAACAGCCTGCGGCAGAGGCTACTCCTGCTGCAAGAAGGGCGGCTACGCCCACAGCAATCAGCTTTCTTCTTTTCATCAGCGTTCCTCCGTAGTTTTCTTCTTTTTTGCCGAGAGTACGTTCATAAGTACAACTATAACTACAACAACTACAAATATAATCGTTGAAAGCGCCCACAGAGCCGTCTTTATGTCAGTCTGTCCGCCCTTTGTGGCGTTTACTACATAGGTGCTTATTGTGTCGAAAGTGGAGGGCTTTGTGTAAGTAGTTATAAAGTAATCGTCTAATGAAAGCGTAACGGAAAGCATAAAGCCCGAAAGTATTCCCGGAAGCAGCTGCGGTAACACAACTTTAAACAGCGCCTGGGCGGGGGTCGCGCCGAGGTCTAACGCCGCCTCATACAGGTTGTTGTCCATCTGCTTTAAGCGCGGCATTACTGAAAGATAAACAAAGGGAGTGCAAAGCACAACGTGGCCGAGAACGAGTGGCACATATGTGTCCTTGCTTACGCCAAGAAGCACTATCAGCAGCACGCACAGTGAAAAACCCGTCACGACGTCGGCATTTACCACAGGAATCTGGTTGGCGTAGTTAATGAGGTGCCTTGCTGTCCGTTTTGAATAGAAAGAGCCTATCGCGCCGAGTGTGCCGAGTATGGCGGCAATCAGCGCAGAGCCGAGGGCAAGCAGTATAGTGCCCACTATCATACTGCGGAGTTCATCGTTTTTAAACAGCGTAATATAGTTCTCGAATGAAAAGCTTCCCATATTTCCGCCCACCATAGTGGCTTCGGAAAAGCTGTAGACGGCAAGGAGGAGTATGGGTACGTATATAAAGGCGAGAATGAGGACTATCCACACCACGCTGAGTACATTTTTTGTCCTTTTCACAGCAGATTCCTCCCTGCATTTTCGCTCTTGTTGTCGCTGAACCTGTTAGTGGCAAGCGTGATTATAAATATAATTATAAGCAGTATCAAAGAAATCATGGAACCGTTGTTCCAGTCGTATGCGGAGAAGTAACTGCCTATAAGGCTGCCCATAATATAGGTGCTGTTATACAGCATATCCAGAACCACATAGTTAGTCATTGCAGGCAGCAGCACCATCGTCACGCCGGAAATTATTCCGGGAACGGATAGGGGGAGAACTACGCGCATAAACACAGTAAAGCCGCCCGCCCCAAGGTCTTCGGCCGCCTCAGTAAGACTCTTATCCAGCTTGCTCAATGAGGTGTAAAGGGGCAGTATCATAAAGGGCAGAAAGTCGTATGTCATTCCTATGACTGTGTTCAGGAAGGGGTACATTGCAATGTTGCCCTCTATTGCGGTCAGTATCTCCTTGAGAGCAGTAATTCTCAGAGTGAAGTTTATCCACATCGGAAGCACAAAAAGCATTAAAAGCACGTACTTCTTTTTAAATTTGCTCTTTGCAAGTATATACGCCACAGGATAGGCGATAACAAGGCAGACAACCGTAGTTACAACTGCAACCGCTATGCTGTACAGCAGCGTGCCGAGCGTATTGGTGTTTGTAAAAAAGTCTGCAAGATTGGCAAACGTAAACTGCCCCGTGCCGTTTGTGAAGGCATAATAGATAATAACAAGCAGGGGCGCTATAACAAACAGTATCAGAAAGGCGGCATAGGGTATGCACAGCTGCTTTCTGTTAAATCTCAATTTTGTCATTTGCTTTCACCTGCCGCGGGTTTTAACGTAAGTTTTATCTTGTCTGCGGGAATTATCAGGCTGACTATGTCGTCCGTATTCCACAGGTCGGGACAGGTGAGAACGTAATCTTCCTCGTTTTCTTCCGTCCTCACGATATAACGGTAGTGGTCGCCCTTGTAAATCATTGAAATAATCTTGCCTTCTGCTCCGCCGGCGTCCTTTTCATCGCTCATCGTTATGTCGTGTATGCCAACCTCAACATTGACTTCCGCGCCTGTGAGGTCAATCTGCTGACCATCGGCGGTTATAAGATAACCTTCCTCGTCAAGGCGGGAACCTGCGTACAGCTGGGTGACGTCGCACTCAAACTCACCGTCGCCGAATTTTACGGTGTTGTTCTTTGTTATCACGCCGTCGTATTTGTTCTCGGTATAGACTTTGGTCATTAAGTGTATGCCGTCAGGGTCTATGCGCATACCTATTTCCGAGTCGGGTTCCGCGTAGGAGGTGCTTTGGATAACAACCTCAAATCTGCCGACCTCTACGGTTATTTCATAGTGTACGCCCTTGAATACGGTAGACAGAACTTTGCCCTTAAGCTGGCCCTTGCCGGGTTTGCAGATTATTATATCTTCGGGGCGCACCACAACGTCAACATACTGGTTTATCTCGTAATCGTCAAGGCAGTCAAATTCGGCTCCGCAGAACTTTACCTTCAGTTTTCCCACCATTGCGCCGTTGAATATGTTGCTCTCGCCTATGAAGTCGGCGACGAAGGTGTTTACAGGCTCGTTATATATGTCGGTGGGGGTGCCGACCTGCTGGATTTCGCCGTCATTGATTACGACTATCTTGTCGCTCATTGTCAGCGCTTCTTCCTGGTCGTGAGTTACATATATAAAGGTGATGCCCAATCTCTTGTGCATCTCTTTAAGTTCTATCTGCATTTCCTTGCGCATTTTAAGGTCAAGCGCACCCAACGGCTCGTCAAGGAGAAGAATTTCAGGTTCATTGACTATTGCCCTCGCGATAGCGACCCTCTGCTGCTGGCCGCCGGAAAGGGTGGATACGGAGCGCTTTTCAAACCCCTCAAGGTCAACTATATCAAGTACGCGGCGCACCTTTTCGTCAATCTCCCTTCGTGAAAGGTGAACTTTCTTTGTGACCTGCTCGCCTTTTTTATTGGTAACGGTAATCTCCGTCTTTTTAAGGCGCAGGCCGAAAGCTATATTTTCATAGACGTTGAGGTGGGGGAAAAGGGCATAACGCTGGAATACGGTGTTTACAGGCCTTTTGTTGGGCGGAAGTTTGCTTATATCCTGCCCGTTCAGAAGTATCTGTCCCGATGTGGGCAGGTCAAAGCCCGCAATCATTCGCAGAGTGGTAGTCTTGCCGCAGCCCGACGGGCCGAGGAAAGTGACAAATTCGCCCTTCTGCACAGACAGGTTGAAGTTTTCTACGGCAATAGTGTCGTCAAACTTCTTGCACACGTCTTTGAGTTCAATGATTGTATTGGTCTGACACATAAAATTTTCTCCTTAAATTTTATCAGAAGTTCGGCGGCGAAGAAATCCATAGCAGTTTCGCCGTGGTTTTGCCTGCGTTTGCAACGCAGTGCGTCGTGTTTGCTCTATAATAAAAGGTTTCGCCTTTCTTGCAGATGTAGGATTTTTTTCCAAGCGTAATACGCACCCTGCCTTCAATCACATAGCCGAATTCCTCGCCCTCGTGGGGGAAGTCCTCTGCGGCAGACGCGCCGGGCAGCAGCTCCAGCAGGACGGGCTCCATCATATTTTTCTGCGCATTGGGTATTATCCAGCGCAAAATTGTGCCCGCGTCGCGTTTTTCAATAAAGTCGTCCGAACCGAACACCACGCGTTCGTCATCCTCTTTCTTAAAGAATTCCGCAAGGTCCGTGCCTAGCGCGGCGAGTATGTCGCACAGGGTGGCTATGGAGGGGGATGTTATGTCGTTTTCCAACTGTGAGATATATCCCTTAGTCAGCTCGCATCTGTCGGCAAGTTCCGCTTGGGACAGATTCAGCTGCTGTCTCAACTGTTTGATTTTACTGCCGATTTCCATAAAATTATATCTCCGTATATTAAACCTTAAGTTTACAATAGTTAAACGGTTAGCAATTTTAAACAAAAAGTTTAGTAAAAGTAACCTCATATGATTATATGCGCGCTTGTAAAATATGTCAATTAAATTTCCGTGTATTATAATTGTGTGAAAATTTTGCGTTTTTGTGGACGATTTGTGAATTATTTGCATAACTGTTTTTACTTTTTCGTTGTTTGCGGCGCTTCCGCCGTCAGAACAAACAGTAAAAGGCGCTCCGCTCTGCGGAACGCCTCAGATTGAATATGGAAACCGATGGGGGAGGGGTGACTTTCCTGCAAGCTCTTTTCCTGTTGCAGTGGCCGTATGATGAGTTATAAAACGGGGCGCAGATTATCTGCGCCCCGTCAGTCACACAATATAAACGGCCCGACGTGCGGTCGGGCCATCATATCCATATTATTATATATTATTCCATTGCGTTGAGCTTCTTTGCAAGGCCGCTCTTCTTGTTTGCGGCGGTGTTCTTTTTAAGAACGCCCTTTGTAACAGCCCCGTCTATAACCGAACAGGTGGTGGGGAACATAGCCGCGGCCGCCTCTTTATCGCCTGTGGCTACAACAGCCAGAAACTTCTTTATGGCATTCTTGACCTGAGTCTTTACAACTCTGTTCCTTGCGGTCTTCTTTTCGGTTACAAGCACGCGCTTCTTCGCTGACTTTATATTAGGCACTTTCTAAAACTCTCCTTTCCGTTAATGCGTATCATTAAAATTCTTGAGTAATTTTATCATAAAAAAACGGCATTGTAAACTGTTTTTACGCTCTTTATCAATTTTTTCTCATATATTTTTGAACGCAAAATATCATTATTATATGGAAGATAATTTGCCGCGCAGCCGCCCTCTCGTCTGCCTCTTTGACAGCGGAATAGGGGGACTGCAGCTTTTGAAAGCGTGCGTCCGCAGAATGCCTCAGGCGGACTTTTGTTATTTTGCCGACAACTACAATATGCCTTACGGCAATCTCGGCGAAAACAAAATTTTCAGTCTTGTAGACGGCGTCTTTGAAAAAATTGCACGGATGCACCCCGCCGTGGCGGCAGTGGCTTGCAACACAGTCACGGCGCACTGCATAGCAAAACTCAGGGCAAAGTATGAATTTCCTGTAATAGGAATGGAACCCGCCTTAAAACAGGCGCGCGCGGCTGGAGGGCGATACCTCGTCCTTGCCACGCGCGCAACCTGCAGCAGCAGAGCTTTCGCCTCGCTTATGGCAAGGTACGGCAAGGGGGCGGAGGTCTTTCCTTGCGACGGGCTTGCCTCAGAGATTGAAGCTTCCGCCCCTGAAATACCGGGCAGCAGACTTGCCGAAGGGCTTCCGCACGGAAACTACAATTCTGTAGTTCTCGGCTGCACACATTATGTGTTTATAGAGCAAGAGGTGAAAAAACGTTACCGCTGTCCTGTTTTTGACGGGATTTCAGGGACGGCCGACCACATACATTCAATGATAGGGAATTTTGACCACCGATGTGTAAATAACCGGAAAATTGATTTTATCAGTGGCAATTTCACAAAAAATCGTCTGATTTTTGGCAGAATTATGCAATTTTAGGCCGTTAAATTCTTATTTCTTAATGGTCGGAATTTGTTACCGTGAAGCGTTGAATTAAAAAAATTATAAAAAAGTGGCCGAAAGTGGTTGACAGTGGTCAGGTTCCGTGTTATTATTAATTCACAGCTTAAAAAGGTAATAGAAATGTATTTCTTCACGGGCGAGTACAACCACCAGTTGGACGCGAAAAACAGAATACGGGTACCTGCCAAAATCAAGAAGGAGCTTGGTGAAAATTATTACTTCTCCAAGGGTACCGACGGCTGTCTTTTCATATTCCCCGAGGAGATTGCAAAGGAATACTTTGCAAAACTTGAAGAGGTCAAAATGACGGACGTGGATAAACGTCGCGGCATAAGGTCCTTCATAAAGTCTTTCTCTGTTGCCGAAGAGGATTCCCAAGGCAGAGTGGTGCTTCCCGCAAACCTGAGGGAGTTCGCACGCATAAAGAAGGACATTGTCATTTGCGGCGCGGGAAACAGGGCTGAGCTCTGGGCCAAGGAAGTTTACGACGAATACTTCGGCGAAGACAATCTCAGCTTTGACGAATCGTTTAATTTACTTGACATCTGACT
>CBCPNE010000022.1:0-3136 GCA_965120435.1 uncultured Clostridia bacterium | reverse complement strand
ATGTTTAGCGGTATCAGCTTTCTCTGTCGGCGTTCAATTTCAGACGAAAGCCCGCCGCCTGTTCCATTGAAATCTTTCATACATAGTCTCCTGTAAATGCTGTATAGGCACATTATATAATATTTAGTTATAGTTTGTCAATATTATATACAAAATGCACTAAGCGGTTATTGATACGTCAGGTCTGTGCGTTGTTAAATAAGTCAATAAAACGTCAAAATTTCTTGCTAAAAGCGCGCATATTTACTATAATTTAATAAAATAAAATTTTAAGACGTAAAAATGAAGAAACCAAATCAGCTTATAAGAAATTTCTGCATAATAGCGCATATAGACCACGGCAAGAGTACTCTTGCCGACAGAATAATGGAACTCACCGGCCAGGTTTCCGAACGCGATATGGAAGAGCAGTTGCTTGACTCTATGGATATAGAGCGGGAGCGAGGCATAACCATAAAGCTCGCGCCCGTAAGAATGTTCTATTCGGCGGACGACGGCAAAGAATATGTTTTCAATCTGATAGATACTCCCGGCCACGTTGACTTCACTTACGAGGTCTCGCGTTCGCTCGCCGCGTGCGAGGGGGCAATTCTTGTGGTGGACGCTTCGCAGGGTATAGAGGCGCAGACCCTTGCAAACGTCTATCTCGCGCTTGAAAACGACCTTGAAATTCTGCCCGTGGTCAACAAAATTGACCTTCCGTCCGCCCGCCCGGAGGAGGTCAAGCGGGAGATTGAAGAGGTAATAGGTCTGGACGCGTCCTATGCGCCGCTCGTCTCCGCCAAAGAAGGAAAAAATATCAGGGAAATTTTAGAGGATATAGTTAAGCATATCCCTGCCCCCGACGGCGACGAGGACGCCCCCTTAAAGGCGCTCATCTTTGACAGCTATTACGATAACTACAAAGGCGTAATACTTTTTGTGCGCCTGAAGGACGGTAAAGTCCGTAAAGGCGACAGAATAAAAACGTTCCGTTCAGACAAAATTTATGAAGTGACTGAAGTCGGCGTGTTTGCTCCGAGGCTGTATGAAAAGGACGGGCTTTCCGCGGGCGAAGTCGGTTATATAGCTGCCTCTATTAAGAGTATCCAGGACGTGGCTGTGGGCGACACCGTCATAAACGCCGACGACCGCGCCGCAGAGCCGCTCCCCGGCTATAAAAAGGTGCAGCCCGTAGTGTTCTGCGGCATCTATCCGCTTGACGGCAGCAGATTCGGCGACCTCAAGGATTCCCTGATAAAGCTTCAGCTCAACGACGCCTCGCTAGTGTTTGAACCTGACAATTCCGTGGCGCTCGGCTTCGGTTTCAGGTGCGGATTTCTCGGTCTGCTGCATATGGAGATAATACAGGAGCGCATAGAGCGCGAGTTCGGGCTGGACATAATAACAACCGCGCCGTCGGTAAGCTATAAGGTGGTAAAGACGGACGGAACGGAACTTTATGTGGATAACCCCTCGCATCTGCCCCCTCAGGCGGAGACAGAACACCTTGAAGAGCCGATAGTGAAAGTGGACATATATTCGCCGCCCGACTATCTTGGGCCGATTATGGACCTGTGCCGCGAAAAGCGCGGGGTGTTCAAAGAGATGAACTATCTGGACGCAAACCGCGTACAGCTCATATACGAAATGCCCCTCAACGAGATAATATTCGAATTTTTCGATTCTATAAAGTCACGCACGCGCGGCTATGCGAGCTTTGACTACGAACTTCTGGGCTATTCGCCATCTAAGCTGGTAAAGCTGGACATACTTTTAAACGGCGAGGTCTGCGACGCGTTGTCAATGATAGTACACGAAGATTCAGCCTACTCGCGAGGAAGGTCGCTGTGCGAAAACCTGAAAGAGGCCATTCCCCGCCAGCTGTTTGAAATACCCGTGCAGGCGGCAATAGGCGGAAAGATAATTGCCCGCGAAACGGTTAAGGCGCTCAGGAAGGACGTACTCGCCAAGTGCTACGGCGGCGATATTACCCGCAAAAAGAAGCTGCTTGAAAAGCAGAAAGAGGGCAAAAAACGTATGCGCACCATAGGCAGTGTGGAAGTTCCGTCAGAAGTATTTATGCAGATTTTAAAGACGAACAAGGACTGATTTGACTGCGGGCGGATTATGGAAGGTTTTTTTGAAAGAGTTTATTCCGTTATAAGGCAAATCCCGCAGGGTAAGGTGGCCACTTACGGCGACGTCGCCCGTCTTTGCGGCAATCCGCGGATGGCTCGTCAGGTCGGTTGGGCGCTTCACTGCAATCCTCAGCCTGGGACAAACCCCTGCCACAGGGTGATTTTTGCAGACGGCTCCGTCTGTACGGGCTTCGCGTTCGGCGGCAAGGATGTGCAGAAGTCCCTGCTTGAGGCCGAGGGCGTGGAAGTTTCGGAAGACTACAAAGTTGATTTAAAGAAGTACCGTTGGGGGCAGTGATGGCGGGAATTTACGTTCATATACCATTTTGTAAAAGTAAATGTTCTTACTGCGACTTTGCGTCCTTTCCTGATAAACTGTGCTATGCCGAAAGCTATATGGCGTGCGTTTACAGGGAGATGTCTTTCCGCAGGGAAGAGCTTAAAAGCTACAGTTTCGATACGCTGTACATAGGCGGCGGAACGCCGTCTGTGATTGACGAGAGCTATATAGGAATGTTGATTGCGTGTGTACGCAAAAACTTTAATCTTTCAAAGAATGCTGAAATCACCATAGAACTCAATCCCGGAACGGTTTCACGCGAAAAGATTGAGTTGTATAAAAAGTGCGGTATAAACAGGTTTTCCGTGGGGCTTCAGTCTGCGATAGACAGTCAGCTTCAGGACCTGGGCAGAATACATACGGCGCAGGATTTCCTTGACTGTGCGGCCCTGCTTAAGGGGGAAAACTTCAACGCCGACATGCTAATAGGTTTGAAGGGGCAGACAGCGGAGAACGTGATTTACACAATTAATTTTGCTGCGGAGGCGGGCGCAAGCCATATATCGGTGTATGCGCTCACCCCTGAGGACGGCACGCCGATTTATACCGACTACCTGAACGGCGAACTTCCTGATTCCGACGAGGTCTCCGCGCTGTACGACGCCGCAAGAGAGCGCCTTTCACGGCTCGGTTTTATCCGCTACGAGGTATCCAACTTCTGCAAAGAGGGTAAGGG
>CBCPNE010000021.1:0-3093 GCA_965120435.1 uncultured Clostridia bacterium | reverse complement strand
TCTGCGTTCCTTGCCGTTTGAATCCTCTTCCACCATCAGCGACAAATCCTGCTCCTTCACATTTAACTTTATGTGCATAAGGCAGTCGCGCGTGGCGTACTCGTTCATCTGGACGGTGTCTATATCAACCTGAACAGACGCGGCCGAGCGCATTATGCTTTTGAATTCAAAGAACATAAGGTTGCCCATGAACTGCACAGCGCTGTTTATTGCCGCCTTGTTGGCATACGGACGGTTATCCGACGTATAGTTAGACATATCGTGCCGGATTTCCCGCCTGAGGTACTTTATGAACTCGTCCGTGAGGTCCAGCACCTTTATCAGGTCGTAGTTGTAGTTGTCGACGTAGTCTATGACGGACTTTGTCACCTTTTCAGTGATAGTCTGCGCAGACTGTTCAAACGCCTGGAGCTGCTCTTCACTGAACTGCGCGTCGAACGCCTCGAAGGGATTGACAGGCTGGGCGTCTTCTTCGTCGCCGCCCGTAGTTTCTTTGCGCAGTTTTGCACGCGATGAGGACTTTTCCTCCTCCTTCTGCTTCCGCTCTTCGTGCGACTTTACAAAGGAATACTTGTAGTTGCGCATTATTATTACGGGCAGCTTTTCCGACATTGCCGTGCGCAGCTTTTCGCGTTGGCTGTCGAATTCGTCTGAACTCTTGGTTATGCCCACAACCATTACAGGCACGTCTATCTCGGCGCTCTCTATTATGTAGTGCGGCACGGGCAGATTTTTTACGAACGGGTCGGCGTGGTACAGTTCACTTACGCTCGCAGCGTAACTATCCGCCTGGGCTCGCGCCCCCGCCAGGTCGGATAGCAGCTGACCGACAAATGAAGATAATTCTACCATACTTTACACCTTACTTACGCTGCTTTTCCGCTTCCGTCTGCGCGGACTGCTCTGTCTGCGTACTCTGCGCGGACTGAGAGCCCTGCGAAGTCTGCGAACTCTGGGTCGCCGCGGCTATCCTGCGCTTTTCAGAGGCGGCGCGGGGCACTATGCTCTCTTCAAGTATATCAAGTATCCTGCTCATACCGACGGGGATGTCGTCCTGCACCGCATGGATTTTGATGTTAAGCGAGTACTCCTTTTTCACCTCTTCCTTTTCAGACGTCTTTTTCTGGTGCGCCACGGAGGCGTTCATATTTATTGAACCTTTGGCGAACAGGAAGCCATATTTGGCGTTAGCGCTCACGTTTGCCGTCGTCTTTGTATCCGTAGTCGTATCGGTATTATAGACTGAGTTAATTTTTACGTTCAGCTCTATATCTGTGCTTGCCACGCGGATGAAAGGTATCGGAACTATTGTGAGGATTGGCACCTGCAAAGTCATATCCTGATACACGGCAGGCACTGCGGCCACCGCCTCGTTCTTGGCAAGCGTTACGGTTGCGCCGCTGCCGCTGCCGGTTATGGTCAGTTTGCTTTTGGCTGTCAGCTTATCCTCGCCTTCGACAACGTTGACGGCGGTTATCACGCCTTCGCTGTTTACTATGAAACTGAGCTTGACCTCTTTTTTGCCGTCCACGCTATACGCGCCGGAGTTGAGTTCGTCCTGGTTGTAGCCGCTGCCGCCATTTTCTACGGTAAAATAGTAGCTTTCCTCGCGGCCGGGCACATAGGCCGACACCTCTCTCGGATACTTGAATTCGACATATACGGGCTTTATCGGGTTCCCGTCCTGGTCGTTTTCAAAGCCAACGTTCTTTATGAAGTTGACCGTGGTGAGCGCAGAGTTATTCTGCGCCTCGACGACGGCGTTGAGTGCGCCGCCTAAAATTTTGTCAAACGCTATGCTTGACATTTCCTGTGCGGGATTGAACATTTTTCTGTTCCTCCTTTAATTTTTTTGTAGCCCAAAAATAACACTCAAAGGGAGCATACGCCCTGCACCTTAAAAAAAATATTTAAAAAATTTTTTTTAACTTAATAAAAAAAGCGGGCCGATATAACAATCCGCTCCTACTTGACAGCCGTTGCTCCGCCGCAAAACTGTCGCCAATGGCAAGCACCGCCCGCACACATTCGTGCGCGGGCGGCGCTTTCGAGCGTCTCAAAGGTTGGGCAGCCGTTTTTGCGTTGTAATAGCAAAACTATACGACCGCCTCAATCTCTTTTCCCTCTCACTTCTAAATATTTGCCCGACCGCCCTTATCCCACTCTCGCTTTCCCGATTCCTTAAATATAAAACAAGCAGATACACCTCTCGGACGCCTTTACACCTTTGCCCCTCTCATTCACATTTTCACTTCCCATTATCCACTTGAGGTTTGGCTTGCTCTTATCTCTGTGCTTTTCACCTCTTCTTGTTTACATTTCAGTATAACTCATTTTTGTAACTTCACCCCTTTGCTTCGCCGCCTTTACAAACACGCTTTCCATATCCACCCACCCCGCCCACATAACGAATCATCTCCATTTTGTCAGTTTTCTTTCGGTACATTGCTATTTTTATGGACAGGAAGACAGAAATAGGCGCGCGGCATACCGCCGCGCACACTATTAATCGACATTAAATTAATAACATTTTCTTTTTTTCAAGTATTAACACTTAAATTCTAAAGCTCAGCTATATTTTCTCTGCTATAAATCCCCACAAAACTCACCAACGGTCTTCAAATAACTTCTAATTATTTGGAGAAAAGAAAATGAGTAATAAATTATTGACTGTAGTTATTCCGACATATAATGGGGAGAAATTTATCGGCAGGGCGTTAGAATGTCTTATCAATCAAACTTTTAAAGATTTAAACGTATTGATAGTAAATGACGGGTCTGAAGATAATACATTAAATATTGCGGAAGACTACTCGGCTAGATATGAAAATATTTCTGTTATAAACTTAGAAAATAATCAAGGTGTAAGTTACTGTCGTAATTTGGGAATAGAAAATTGCTCAACCCCTTTAATTACTTTTTTAGACCATGACGATTGGATTGACGTCAACACTTACGAAAATTGTATAAAAGCAGTCCGTAGTGACATTGATATTATTATATACGGTTTATCATATGACTACACTGATATTGATGTGATAGAAAAAAAATATTATTATGACAGAAATTTTGTTATAAGCGGCAAGTACGCAT
>CBCPNE010000020.1:0-6335 GCA_965120435.1 uncultured Clostridia bacterium | reverse complement strand
TCTATGTACAGGTCCTGACTGTCGATATTTTCGTCAGAGGACAGCACAACGCGCAGTTCTATAGACCCTGCCACGTCAGAGCTTATGTTATCCATATCTATATTGAGGAAGATTCTGCCGTAGTATGTCTTTCCGCCCAGAACAAGCGCTATGTCAAACTGCTGTCCGTCTCCGTTAAGAAGTTCGTCGAACGCGCTTATAAGCATATCGGTGACGTCTATTGAAGAGCTGCTTCCGCTCTGAGTGAGTTCACCCACATACTGCTGATAGTATTCGGTGTAATAATCAAAGTGGTCCCCGTCAAAACTATCCTCGTCATAGGAAAAGGTGGTTGTGGTGACGGAGTTGCTCTCCATTACGCCTATTTTGTTTATATTGGCGCTCTCATAAGCCACAGTTTCAAGCACGTTGAAGTCGTTGTCAAAAGTCACCTTGAGTTCTATAGAGTTGAAGGTGGGCGTGCTCTTCAGGCCGCCGCGCGTCTCCATTGCATAGCGATAAAGACTTGTAGCCAAAGAGGGCTCAAGCGTGTAAGTCTGGGTATATGTGCCGTCATCGTTTTCCACAACTTCCGAACAGCTTAAAATAGTCCCCTCTTCCGCGTTAAGAAGATAGACCGTCATCTCCGTGGAATAGTGGCCGTAAACGTAGTAGTAGCCACCCGAAGCCTCATTGTCTTTGAGTGAGTCGTCATAATATGTTGGAGTATCGGTATCCCAATTTACCGTTGTGCCCGTACTCTTTGAACTGACTGTGCCGGAGGAACCGCGCATATATACGCCCGCGCCGTCACCGGAAAGCACAAAGCAGGACTGGGTTGCGTCGTTTACTATAGCAAGGTCGCCCCACGTCAGGTCAGAAGTCACCATTATGCCCACGCCGTCCACGACTTTATAGTCCTTGTAAGTGGCGGTGTACTGCATTATACCCCACGCGTCTGTTTCACAAAGAGCATATGTGTGGTAATACTCCTGCGTATCAAGCACGCCGGCAAGGTATGAAAGTATCGTTGTCCCGTCCGGCTCTTCGCCGCTTTCAAGCATTTGGGAATAAGACTTGCTTGGAATGGACTTGTCGTTGTTAAAGTCGGAGGCGCTGGGCGCGACTGTCACGCCGATAATGCCGCTGAGCACCCAGATGCCGAGCAGTCCCCCCACAGCCACAAAAAATAACAGCACTGTGCACAGCGCTATTTTCAGTTTTTTATAACTTTTCCTGAGTTTTACCATATTTTACTTTAAATCCGTCCTTACTCATAGATAATCAAAACTTTAAGTTGTACACCATTATAATATAAAAAAATGTGAGCAGTCAAATAAATTTGACCACTTGTAATAAAAAAGTATTACACGATTTGTGATTATACATTACAATTTAAGACAAACATTTACATTTTTATTGACAAGCCCGCGGCTATAATGACAGTTGAACACAACCTGAGGAGGATTTTATGGCAGACAAAATTTACATAGCAAAGGCAAAGGGCGGCGTCGGGGCGACCACCGTGTGCGCGGGGCTGGGATTTGCGCTGAGCGACGCGGGGGAACGCACGCTGATTGTGGACGGCGACAGTCTGTGCGCCTCTGCCCTGACAGTGTGCGGGTGCGCAAATATGCAGGTTTTCACCCTGGCGGACGTAAAAAAGGGAATGTGCCGCGCCAAGCAGGCAATGGTGCAGCACCCGCGCCGCAGAAATCTGTATATAATGCCGACGCTCGGCTGCGCCGACGGAGAGGTTGCGGCGGAGGCCGTCCGCGAGGTGGAAGGCCTGTTCGATTTTGTTCTGTGCGACGGTGCGGCGGAGCGGGCGTGCGGGCGCGCCCTCGTTGTGACCGAACCCTATCCCCCCTCCGTCAAGGGAGCGGACGCCATACTGGGCGCACTGGGCGACGGCGGAATGAACATAGCGGGCGTAATCGTAAACAAGGTAAACGGCGGACTTATCGTCAGCGGGGACATAAACTCACCGGAAGAGATAGCCGCCGCGCTCGGCCGTCCGCTGGCCGCGGTGCTGCCCGAAGATATGTGCCTTACGCTGGGCGTATGGCGCAGACAGTGTATGAAATATTTCAGACTTGCCGCGGCGCGCATTGCGGGAAAGGCGGCAAAACTGCCCGGACTTGAGGCTGGCTACATTGGCGCGGGTGGCTATCTGAGGCGCAGAATGAGGGAGAGAATATGAAGGACTTAACGGAAAAGATTATTGCGCTTGACAGGGAAAATATGTCTGACGCCGAGCGCGAACTGCTCAGGCGGGACCTGACGGGCGTTGCGGAAGAGTATTTTGAACTTTATTCCCCGCCGGACATTGACGTAACCCGCACGGACGACGGCTTTTCGGTGTGCGTGCTGCTGAGGGCGCGGAGAATAAAAAAGGTATTCAGTCCGCAGTAAATAAGGGGCAAAAGATAAAAGCCGCGGCGGCGCAGAACGCGCTGCCGTGGCTTTTATAACGGCACATATGCCGCAATCAACCGCTGTAAAACAGGGCCTGCACCGCGCCACACAGCTCCTCCCCCTTTCCCGAAGCAGGAAGGGGCGCGGATACTATCGTGCAGCCGTCGGATTCGGAAAGCCCCGTGCCGTGTATGGTTTTACCGTTCGGCCAGTACAGCTGCGCGGTGGTCAGCTTGAGGGCTTCGCCCGTGAGCCGATTTACATATGTGGTCTGCATTATGCCCTTGCCGTACGTCCTGCCGCTCTTTGCCGAATCGGCGGTACGGCCGACAGAGGCGAGGTATCCATCCGAATATTCAGAAATACACACGTCCGCATAGTCGAGCGCGCCGTAGCTTATGAGCGCGCCTATAAGCGCCTCTGACGCGCTGGCGGTGTTCCCGTTGGCAAGAACGCACAGGCGCACGCCCGAGTCCAGGGTATATTCAGCCGAATAGGAGCTTGCAGTTGTCTTAGATGCAGAGCCGCTCCTGTAGACGGCTGTCATCACCTCCTGCCCCGCACAGCTTTCAAAGCAACCCAGAATTGCGCTCATTACGCTCACACTGCCGCCGCCGTTGTTCCTCAAATCGAGTATTACGGTTTCGCACCCGAGTTCATTGAGTTTCTGCACAGCCATCTTCATCTGCGCCGCCGCGTCGCCGTAGAAGCGGTAGAGCGCGATATACCCCACTCCGTCAGGTAGATATTTTATGGCGTCCCCCTCGCTTTCGGTGAGGGTGAGCGCGTCGTCGCCGGAGAAGTACCAGCCGCCCCCGTTTGTGGCGAAGTTGACGTAACTTATGGTGTACTCCCCCGCCACAAACGTACACGATTTGCCCTCCGACGTGACAAAAGTAACCTCCTGTCCGAGGGATAAATCATTCATAAATACTGTAAAATCGGTCGAAGTTTCAAATTCTACGCTCTCCCCGTCCGTCTTCCCGGAAACTATGACGTCGCCCGAACGCACGCCCGCATTATAGGCGGGAGAGTTGCCCACGGCGTACACAATATACGCGCCCTCGCCTTCAATAAAGGCGTAACTTATGCCAATACCGCTCGCCTTGCCTGCGTTGGACTGCAACAGAGCGGCGTACTCCTCCGCGGTATAATACTCTGAGTATATGTCAAGATATTCCTCTACGAGGGCGTCTATCGCCACTTCCTGCGCGTTGCTTGTGTCTACTTCGGTATAATAATATGTGTTGATAATATTCAGCGCCCAATCATAGGACGTAGCGCCGAACGCTCCCCTCGCCCAGAAGCCGCCGAAAAAGGCCAGCACGAGCACAGCCAGGCCGCCCACGACTGAGGAGGCTATTATTATCCCCCTTTTAACCCTGCTTTTCCTCATCCTTCTCCTTCTTTCTGCGCATATATACGGAATAGAGAATTTTAAACGCCACAGCCGCGTCAAAACAGCGGATGTCCAGCCCGATAAGTCTGTTAATCTTGTCGAGCCTGTACATCATAGTGTTTCTGTGCATATACAGCGCGCGCGCGGCCGCGGATACATTGAGGTTGTTGTCTATAAAATACTCCGCAGTGCGCATAAGCTCGCGGTCGGAAAAGACCTTTGCAAAGCGGCGGTTCCCGCACGCCGCCACAAGCTTTTCTGCGCTCTTTTCAGAAACCGAAGCCGCCATCTCCGCGAGAGCGGCGCGCAGTCCGTCGTTTACGGGCGGCGTCTGTTCTGCGTTGTCCGCGGCCGCATATTCCTTTTCTACCATAAATTTTTTCTCCTTGTATGCAATAATTATACTATGAAATTTTACGGCAGGCAATGAAAGAACGAAAAATCAGTGTGAAAAAGAACTGAAAAAGATGTTAAATGCTTCCCGTTACGGCAAAGATTTAGGATAAACGCGAATTGGGCGCAATATATACCTCATTCACCGCGCATAAACTGCCGTTACAGCCGCCAGCACGCGGAAGATTTGCCGCCAATTGCGTCTATCACAACAAAATTCAGATTAATGATAAATAATCCTGCCCTTATCCTTGACATAATAATTTCTTTACTTTATAATAACT
Source organism: uncultured Clostridia bacterium (assembly GCA_965120435.1). Classification (GTDB taxonomy): domain Bacteria; phylum Bacillota; class Clostridia; order Christensenellales; family Borkfalkiaceae; genus Coproplasma. The sequence continues at coordinate 1,862 of CBCPNE010000020.1, read as the reverse complement.
TTAAGTGTAGTTATGCTTGCAATACTTTCTTACGGGAGTATGTAACGCCCTGCGCGCGGCGGCACGGCGTAAATAACAGTCAAAATCTACTACATAACTACCATATAACGGATAACGGAGATTTATTATGAGTAACAAACAGAGCAATAAATATTTATCTCTGGCAACGTACTGCGTAGCGCTTGTATGTCTTTTACTGGGCCTTTTGCTGCCCGTATTTGACGGAGAAATGCTTTGCACTATGCTGCCTGAGGCCTTCTGCGATGTGTTCGGCATCACTATGAACAATACAGTAGGCAATCCTCTTACAACAAGTTTCCCTCTCTATATTTCAGGCATTGAAAACCCTTATGACCTGATGCCTGTTGTGATTATGCTGTATGCAATAATCACAGTTGTGGGAGTAATACTGCTTATACCCGTTATTGCCAGCAAAAAAACTTCTAAAACGGCGGCAGTATGCGCGTATTTCGTTGAAGTGATTGCGGCGATAGTACTTTTTGCCTTTGCTCTTATGGATGTTGTCAACTACACTCAGTACCCAGAATTAGGTGTAGACTGGCACCGGTGCGTTACGGGCCTTGCGTTCGGCGGCACTCTTCTGATGCTGGCTATTCAGTGCGTGGGCAACAAAAAGGGTTCGGGCGTTATTAAAGTTGTGGCCGCGCTTTTAAGCGCAATCACAGTGTTCGCCCTGCTCAGCGTAATAGTATTGTTCAAACTTAACACAACTCAGATTGCAGATGTTGGTTTAGGTTTTACAGGCACGACCGACGGCCTCTCTTTCCTCTACAAATTCCTCTTCCTCGAAGTGGGCATAGATGGATTGCCTGCGCTTGAAGCCGCCGCCGAAATTATACTTTGCGCGGCACTGTTGCTTATCATAATAAACTTTGCCATAGAAATTATAAATATGGCCGCCAAATCTTCAAAGAGAGGACTTATATTTGACGTGGTCAGATATACGCTTGAAGCCGTAATGCTTGCAGTGGCGGCGGTGCTGTACTATGTTTCAGAATCACTCGAAGCGCCCGGTCTGCTTATCTACTCTGCAATAGTTATAGCAGTAATTCTGGCAGTAATAAGCATAGTGAGGAGCGTTGTCTGCAAAACCGTCAAGGAAAGCAATGCGACTATTCCTGCGGCAGAATACTATTATGACGACACCGTAACTCCTGTAGAGGCGCCTGCCCCCACCCCCGCTCCGGTTGTTGTAGAAGTACCCGCACCTGTTGTTGTAGAGGTACCCGCACCCGTTGTTGTAGCGGCGCCTGCTCCCGCTCCTGTTGTTGCAGAGACGCCTGCACCTGTTGTTGCAGAGGCGACTGTTCCGGCCACCGTAACACAGCAGAACGTATATGTGGCTCCTGCGCACGAAGTGGTGTACAAAGCAAAGGAAGTTTACCTCGGCCCTATCGACTCGTTTATAATAAAACTTACAGACAGCGAAAAGATTGAATTTGCCAAGCTGTTCATTGAAAAAATAAACGGCTCATACGCCAACATTCCCGACTATGTGGTAGCCGGCGACAACAAGGAATTCTTTGCTTCAATATTCATTCATCTCGGCAAGTTCCGTACTATTTTTTCTGACGGACTTATGCACAAGATTTACGAAGAACACCATCTTCTGAACCGAACCTAAAAGAAAGTCAGCCGACGGCGCATTTGCGCCGTCGGCTTTTTTGTATAAAGAAAACGGGCCGCACGAAGTGACCCGTTTTACATATGCCGCTTTATCAGTACTTTCACCGTTCCGCCGTCCAGAAAGACGTTTCCGCCGCTTATCGCCCTCACGATATACAGCCCCCTGCCGCTCTCCGAAAAGACGTCCGGCAGCGCGCGCGATACGTTCAACGAAT
>CBCPNE010000019.1:0-11434 GCA_965120435.1 uncultured Clostridia bacterium | reverse complement strand
GTCTTCACCCGCCATACGCACATATGTGCCGTCCGGCAGCAGCTTTCTCGCGTTTACGTTGTCCGCGAGCATTACTTCAAGCATCCTGTTGATTTCTTCCTCTATATCCTTATCGAGGACGGGGGTGGCTATCTCTACCCTTCTGTCGGTGTTCCTCGTCATAAGGTCGGCGGAGGATATATACATCACCCTCTCCTCACCCTCGCCGAAGCAGTATATGCGTGAATGTTCCAAAAATCTGCCGACTATGCTTATCACGCTGATATTTTCCGTCTTGCCGCGTTTGCCGGGAAGAAAGCAGCATATGCCGCGCACTATAAGCCTTATCTGCACGCCCGCGCAGGAAGCTTCCACAAGCTTGTCTATTATCACCTTGTCCGTAAGGCTGTTCATCTTGCCGATAAACACACCTCTGCCGCCCGCCCTGGCCTTGGCTATTTCTCCGTCAAGACATTCAAGTATTCTTTGCTTAAGATACTTGGGCGCAATCAACAGGCGGGAATATTCGCCGTCTACGTTTGAAATGGATACGTTGCGGAAGAACGCCGCGCCGTCCTCCCCAATCTGCCTGTCGGCGGTGATAATGTTCAGGTCGGTGTACTGTTTTGCGGTACTCTCGTTGTAGTTGCCCGTGCCGAGGTGGGTTATATAGCTGACCCCGCTGTCGTCTGAAAAGACGATGGAAATAATTTTGGAATGAACCTTGTAATTTTCCATTCCGTAGATTATGTTGCAGCCCGCGTCCTGGAGCTGCCCCGCAAAATACAGGTTGTTTTCCTCGTCGAAGCGCGCCATAAGCTCTATCACCACGGTTACGTCTATGCCGTTTTCGCTGGCGCGTTTGAGCGCGTCCACTATGCGGGAGTGGTCCGCAAGGCGATATATGGTTATCTTTATGGCGATGCAGTCCTTTCTGTCGGCGCACTCGTTGAGCAGTTTTATGAGCGGTTCCATACTCTCGAACGGGTATCTGAGCAGTATGTCCTTTTTGCGCACCTCTTCAACCATACTCTGCGCGCTGAGAAGTCTTTCCGAAATCTTAGGTTTGAACGCGGGATAGGAGAGTTCTGCGGCAAGCCCCTTATCTATCCGCCTTGAAAGACCGGCAAGATACTTGAAGCTGAAGTTGCTGCGCACCCTGAAGATAAATTCTGACTCTATATCCAGCGCCTCTGTGACGAACTTCATTAGCGACTTGCTCTCACCGCACACCTCAAGGCGGACGGCGTTCTGCACAAGCCGCGTTTCAACCTTGCTTTTGAGGTACCGAGAAAAGTCGTTGTTGTACTCTATGTCCGCGTCCTCCACATACGTTTCAAAGTCCGCGTTGCGCGTCACCCTTATCATAATGGCAGACGTGGCCGTGTAGCCGGGGAAAGCGGTTGCGCCGAGGTTTCTTATGACCTCTTCCATTGTGATGAAGCTGTACTTCTTTCCCCCCGAAAAGCGGTACAGATTGTCCAGCCTGTCGGAAAATTCCATAACGCCTATCATAGTGTGGTCGTTCTTTTTGAGCTTGTACAGCATATAGCAGCGCAGGTTTACAAACCTTAGCAGGGGGTGCTTTGCGTCAAGCACCATAGGTGAGAGCATAGGCAGCACTTTGGCGTTGAAATATTTTTTCAGCTCCTCCTTTCTGCCATGCGAAAGCTGGGAATAGGTAAGTATGTTTATGCCCGAATCGGACAGCACCCGCCTTAAATGGGCAAAGACGTGTTCCCTCATTTCATACAGGCGGACGCTCTTTTCGGCAATGGCGGCTATCTGCTTCCCGCAGGTCAGCCCGGTCTTGTTGTCGCGCTCTTCGGGATGCACTTTTGCCTCGTTATAGAGGCTGCCCACGCGCACCATAAAAAATTCGTCCAGATTGGAGCAGAAAATGGAGAGAAACTTGCCCCTCTCCAGAACGGGCGTTTCCTCCTCCGCCGCCTGCTCAAGAACGCGCAGGTTGAACTTCAGCCAGGAAAACTCCCTGTTGATGTACACGCCCTTTTTAAGTTTTATAGGTTGTTTGCCTTTTGCCATAGTCTGCAGTATGGGCGGAAATCCGCCCCGTCATAAATTTCTGTAAGATTTTATTCTTCGGAGGCCCCGCCGTTATTCCCGTCAATAGAGCCGGACGGCTTGGCGGCGCGCTTTCTCACCGCGGGTCTGCCCGCCCTCTGCTGGCTTCTGATATGGGCCGTGAGTTCTTCAACCGTCCTTATCTCCTTTACGGGTCTTTCGGGAAAGAAGGGGGAACCTTCCGCCTCTATGCTTCCGTCAAGCGCAAGTTTGAGATAGCCCTCCTTCACGCCGTAGTTGCTTACGGCTATGGCGCTGAAGGGGAAACGCTTAAGAATCTGAACAAGCGTTATAAGCGCAACCACTATGAAGTATATCTTTTCCGGCGCGTTCTTTATAAGAAGGTGTGAACGGTCGGGCGCCTCTATCAGCTTTTTTGCGAGCTTTTTGAGCTTGTCCAGCTCTATAGTCATATCCTCGCTTTCGGGAATATCGTAGTAGTCGCGGTAAATTTCATACACAGAGCGCGCGGTTGCCCCCGCAAGCACTGCGGTGCTGTTTTCGGCGACGGGAATGTTCGCCTTAAGCAACGCTTTTTTGATATATTTCTTTATCTTTGAGCACTCCTCCTTGTCGGGATAGACGCTCTTTACAAATTTCCGCTGCAGCGTGAGCGCGCCGAAGTTAAGAAAACGTATGCCGTTGCGCCCCTCCTTTGAAAGGTCGCACACCTCTATGCTGGCGCCGCCTATGTCCACTATGACGGGGTTGGTCATATTCTTGAATTTTTCGTTGGCCACGCAGTCGCAGTAGGCCTCCGTCTCCCCGTCAATCTGGTTGATGATTGCGCCCGTGCGCTTGCGCACCGCGGCGAGGACTTCGTCGGCGTTGTCTATAAAGCGCATCGCCGCAGTGGACACCACATACAGTCTGTCCACGCCAAGTTTGCGGCACTGGTCCTGAAAGACGGATATTTTGTCAACCATCTTCTCTATTCCGTGTTCAGTAAGCTTTCCGCCCTCCGTAAAGCTGAGCGCGGAAAAGCCCTCCCTGTACTTATACACGGGCCTGGTGCTGTCCTCCCCGCACACGAGCATGGACATACTTGTAGAGCTGATGTCTATAACAGCGTAAGTCATAATCTCTTTTTCCTCCGTTACGGCCTGATATTTGACGCGCGGCGGCCGTATTCTCCGCAATTTATATTTTCAGTCGCCGAAGTACACGCCCGTAGCCCTGGCCAGCCCCACAAGCTGCCCGTCCGCGGGGACGTACTTCGTTCTGCCTGCAATATCCGTCAGCATATTGTAGCTGAGTTTGTTGTTTCTTATACATACAGTCACGCCGTACCTGCCCTGTTCCGCAAGGCAGGCTCCGTAAGCCCCTATCTCCGTGGATATGAACTTGTCGTAGGCGGAGGGCTGCCCTCCGCGCTGAATGTGCCCCAGCACGGTGGAACGGCACTGCAAGCCGCTGTTCTGCGACATTGCCGCACACAGCCTTTCGGCCGCGCCCGACCCGCCGCAGGCGGCGTAATAGTCGCGCTTTTCCCGCTTTGACATAGCCGCCTCCCTGAGGCTAACCGCCCCCTCGGCAACGGCGGCCACTACAGAGCGCGCGCCCGCGGCACGTCTGCCCTTGATAAACGCCGCAAGCTTTTCCTCATCGTAGGGGATTTCAGGTATCAGGATTACGTCCGCCCCCGCCGCTATGCCTGAATAGAGAGTGAGCCAGCCCACCTTGTTGCCCATTACTTCCACGAAGAACACGCGGCTGTGGCTGTCTGCGGTGGTGCGTATGCGCCTTAAGCTGTCCGCGGCGACGTCCACCGCCGTATGAAAGCCGAACGTTACGTCTGTGCCGTATATGTCGTTATCTATCGTCTTGGGCAGGCCTATCACCCTGCACCCCTCCACGGAGAGCAGAGAGGCCGTCTTGTGCGTGCCCGCGCCGCCCAGCGTGACCAGCAGGTCAAGCCTTAGCTTTTTATAGTTTTCCACCATTCTTGAAAGCTTTGTGCTTCCGTCTTCCTGCGCCACCGTCATAAGTTTGTACGGCTGGCGGGAGGTTCCCAGAATGGTTCCGCCCACGTCCAGAATATTTTCCACGTCGGCGGGGGTGAGCTTGCGGTACTGCCTGTCCATAAGTCCCGCATAGCCCTCCAGAAAGCCGTAAATTTCCACATCCTTGATGCGTGCAAAGCAATATTTGCAAAAGCCGCGCAGTACGGCGTTGAGGCCGGGGCAGTCGCCGCCGCTCGTAAGTACACCTATTCTCATTTCCTTTTCTCTCCGGGCAGGACGGCGCGTCCGTGCCGACGCAATCATTATACCACAATTTTTGCCTTTGTGGAGGGCTTATAAAAAAATTTAAACGAAAAATTGTAAAAATGTTGTAAAATTTACCATTTTATGCAAATAAAACTTTGCAGACGCGGCGGAAGCGGGAAAATTTCCCGCTTCCGCCGCATTAAAAACAGACAAATTTCAGAGTTCAACTTCTATGAGTTCCTCTCCTTTATACCTGACCAGCGATTTGACGCCGAGTTTTTTCAATCTTTGGCACGTTTCGTCAAAGGCGTAGCCTATGGCCTCCGCGCAGTGGGCGTCCGAAGAGAGCATAAAACGGCAGCCGCGCTCCATAAGCGCAGGCAGCAGTTTTACAGAGGGGTATATGTCACCCTCCCCCTTAAAAAATCTGCCGAGGTTTACTTCCACCACAGTCCCCTGCGGCAGCGCGCTCACCGCGCCCTCCGCCGCGCGGACGTACCTTGCAGAATTTTCGTCGAAAAACGCCCCGCCGCTGTTGAAGCGGGTTATAAGGTCGAAGTGCCCCACTATATCCGGCCGCACCTCGTCCACCATAGCCGAGAGCTGGGAATAGTACCTCTCGGCGGCGGCGAACGCGTCGCCGCGGTAGACGGCCCGCACGACCTTTGAAAAGGCTCCCGCAGACAGGTCCACGGGGAAGCGCCTGCCGTTTTCCTCAAGATAGTGTACCGAGCCGATTACATAGTCGCAGACGGAGGGGCGCTCTCCGAAGTAGTCCAGCTCTACGCCGTTAAGAAGAAATATCCTGCCGTCATACTTCCTTTTGAGAAGCTCATATTCGCGTATGTATGCGTAATAGTCGCGTATGCAGTAAGACGGGTCGAACGCCGTGTACGAATGAAAGGAAAAGCCGAGCGTATCCATTCCGCGCTCTATCGCGCCTGCAATCATTTCCTCCATGCTGTCGGAGCCGTCGCAGAAAGACGTATGCGTATGCACGTTGGATTTGATGTAGGGCATACTACTGCATCCTCTCCTGCTTCACTTTTTTATCCACAACGTGACGGGAGGCGAGCTGCGCCTTTACGTCGTTTACGGAAATTCCGTCGTTCACCATAAGCACAAGCACATGATACACAAGGTCGGCTATTTCAAACACGGTCTCCTCCCTGTCTCCGCCCTTTGCGGCTATTATCACCTCCGTGCACTCCTCGCCCACCTTTTTGAGAATCTTGTCCAGCCCCTTTTCAAACAGGTAGCTGGTGTAAGAGCCCTCCTTCTTTTGGGTCTTTCTGCCCGCAAGAAGGTCATACAGTCCGTCCAGAGAGAAGGACTGCAGGTCCTCGTTTTCAAACACGGGGGTAGAAAAACAGCTGTCCGTGCCGAGGTGGCACGCGGGGCCGTCCTTGACCACCTCCACCACAAGACTGTCATAGTCGCAGTCGGCGGTGATAGACACTATGTGCTGAAAGTTGCCCGACGTCTCTCCCTTGAGCCACAGTTTTTTGCGCGAACGCGAGTAGAAGCAGGTGAGCTTGCGCTTCATACTTATCTCAAGGCTCTCCCTGTTCATATACGCCACGGTGAGCACCTTTTTGGAGTAGGCGTCCTGCACCACTGCGGGAATGAGGCCGTCCCTGTCAAACCTCAGTTTTTCTATGTCAAGCATTTCTTCCATCTTCTTTTACGCTCCTTACAGATATAGTTTTTATGTAGCCGCGCGGCGGCCGTTTAAACGCGCATTTCCACGCCGTTTGATTTGAGATATTGCTTCAGATGTGTTATGTTCACTTCCCTGAAGTGGAATATGGAGGCCGCCAGCCCCGCGTCGGCTTCGGGCACGCTTTCAAACAGCGTAAGGAAGTCCTCTTCGCAGCCGGCGCCGCCGCTCGCTATCACGGGTATGGACAGCCTGCGGCAGACTGCGGACAACATCTCGCAGTCGAAACCCTTTTTAACGCCGTCGGTGTCTATGCTGTTGAGGACGAGTTCGCCCGCGCCCTCCTCCTGACCGCGGTAGGCCCATTCCTCCGCGTCTATGCCCGTATTTATGCGCCCCCCGTGGGAAAAGACGGTAAACTTTCCGTCCACGCGCTTTACGTCCATAGAGAGTACCACGCACTGGTTGCCGTAACGCTTTGCCGCCCTGCCTATGAGCGAGGGGTCCTTTATCGCCCCCGAATTTACGCTTACCTTGTCCGCGCCGCACTTCAATACCCTGTCGAAGTCCTCTACGGAATTTATTCCTCCGCCGACGGTGAGCGGAATGAATATGCAGGAGGCAACCTCCCTGAGCGCGTCCGTAAACAGGCTGCGCCCTTCGGCAGAGGCTGTTATATCGTAAAAAACAAGCTCGTCCGCACCCGAAAGATTGTAAAACTGCGCGAGATTCACGGGGGTCTGCACTTCCTTTATCCCCACAAAGTTCGTCCCCTTTACAACCATTCCGTCGCGCACGTCAAGGCAGGGGATAATTCTTTTAGCGAGCATCTGTATCACCGTTTTCCGCAAGAACTCTTTTAAGGTCGAGCGCGCCCGTATATACGGCCTTGCCGAGTATCGCGCCGTACACGCCCATATTGCGGAGCTTTTCAAGCTCTTCGTAATATGTTATGCCGCCAGAAGCTATAATATTGAGCCCGTTTATTTCAAGAAGTTTTTCAAACGCCTCCATATTCGTGCCCGAAAGCGCCCCGTCCTTGGATATGTCGGTGTAAATGACAGTGCGGACGCCGCTGTCCTTCAGTCTGCGGCAAAATTCAAAGGCGTCCATGTCGGTGACGGTGCGCCAGCCGTGTACGGCCACCTTTCCGCCTAGCGCGTCCACCCCGACGGCTATCCTGTCGCCGAAATACCTGACGGCGTCCGTCACGAGCGCGAAGTTGTCTACCGCGGCCGAGCCGAGTATTACCCTGCCGGCCCCCGCTTCAAGGTATTCCTCTATGCGGGTGAGCGTGCGCACTCCGCCGCCGACCTCCAAAAACATACGGCTTTGCGCGGCTATCCTTTTTATAAGACGGGCGTTTACGAGGGAGCCCTCCCTCGCGCCGTCAAGGTCTACGACGTGGAGATACTTAGCGCCGCACGCGGCGAACTCTGCCGCAACCTTTTCAGGACTGCCTGAAAAGACCTCCTCCCTGTCGTAATCGCCCTGAGTGAGGCGCACGGCGTTGCCGCCGCGTATATCTATTGCGGGATATATCTGCATAAAATCACTCCTTTATCTCGCTGAATGCGCGCAGAATTTTCAGGCCTGCCGCCCCGCTCTTTTCGGGGTGAAACTGCGTGCCGAACACGTTGCCCCTCTCTGCCGAGGCCGTAAGGTGTACGCCGCCGTACAGCGCGGTGGCAGTCACGCTTTCAGCGCAGTTCTTTGCGTAATATGAATGAACGAAGTAGACGTAATCGCCTTCCGATATATACTTATACAGCCTTGACTGCGCGGTAAATTCCAATGAATTCCAGCCCATATGCGGCACCTTCAGCGGCTGTTTCAGGTCGGGCGCTATTGGGGAAACTATGCCGGGGATATATGAAAGCCCGCGGTGTTCGCCGTATTCAAGGCTCTTTTCAAACAGCATCTGCATACCCAGGCATATGCCGAGCATAGGCTTGCCCTTTTTTACCTGACCGTCCAGCACGGGAATGAGGCCGCACGCCTCAAGCTTGGCGTATGCGTCCGAAAAGGCGCCCACGCCGGGGAGAATAATTGCCGAACTGTCCTCTATGACCCGCCTGTCGGAGGTGATTTTGTTCTCCGCGCCTATATACCTGAGCGAGGCCGAGAGAGAAAACAGGTTGCCAACGCCGTAATCTATGACCGCTATCATAACACACCCTTTGTAGTGGGCAGGCTGCCGGCCCTGTCGGGGTCAATCTTCACGGCCGCCGCCATAACTTTTGCAAACGCCTTGAAAACGCCCTCCGCCACATGGTGATTGTTTTCGCCGCAGAGCTTTTTTATGTGCAGCGACATAGGGCAGGAGCGCGTGAACGCAAGAAAAAATTCCTTGATTAGTTCGCAGTCCATATCGCCGAGCTTGTATTCGTCCGGGAAGGTCACGTCAAAATTTAAAAAATCCCTGCCGCTTAAATCGGCGGCGCACAGAATCAACGCCTCGTCCATAGGCAGCGCCGCCCAGCCGTAGCGGCATATGCCGCGCTTTTCGCCCAGAGCGTCCGCAAAGGCCCTGCCAAGCGCAATGCCGCAGTCCTCAACGGTGTGGTGCATATCCACTGCCGTATCTCCCTTGCAGGAAATTTTAAGGTCAAATCCGCCGTGGCGGGAAAATTGTTCGAGCATATGGTCGAAAAAACCGCATCCAGTGGAGATTTCATACCTGCCGCTCCCCTCAAGGGCGAGGCTTAAGGTAATGTCCGTCTCCGCCGTCTTTCTTGCAATCTTTGCAGTTCTTATCATATCATTCTCCTTGAGAGAGTATTTGCCTTACGGCCTTTAAAAGCGTTTCAATCTGTCCGCGCGTGCCTACGCTTATGCGGACGTAGTCCCTTATGCGCTCGTCTGAAAAGTGGCGCACGAGTATTCCGCGTTCCTTCAGCTTGAGATACAGCTCCTCGCCGCCCGTTTTTGCGCACTTTGCAAGCACGAAATTTGCCTTTGACGGCAGCACCTCGAACCCGAGTTTTTCAAGTTCGCGGGTTAAAAAGGAGCGCACGCGCACAATTTTATCCACGCAGGAGTAAAAATAATCGGTCTCCTGCAGGCTCTTTACGGCGGCGAACATACTCATTCTGTTGACGTTGTAGGGGTTGAACGAACAGCGCACGCTCTCTATGTCGGCGATTAGTCCGGGGCAGGCAAAACACAATCCCACCCTTGCGCCCGCAAGCGAGCGCGACTTTGACATCGTCTGCACGACAATCAGGTTGGGGTACTTTTTTACGAGGGGCGCGGCCGACTGTCCGCCGAAATCTATATACGCCTCGTCCACCACGACTATTCTGTCCGCGCTCTGCTTTATCAGCTCCTCCACCCTGTCGGGCGGCAGATATATGCCCGTCTGCGCATTGGGGTTGGCTATGCACACGTTGTCCTTAATTACGGCATAGTCGCCCACGTCTATGCTAAAATCTTCCCTCAGCGGCACGGGCGTATATCTTATGCCGAGCAGCGAACACAGCACGGGATAGAAACCGTAACTTACCGAAGGGCACGCCATTCCGCGCGAAGAGTCGCTGAACGCCCTGAAAATATGGGCGAGATTTTCATCCGACCCGTTGCCCACGCTCACCATACTTGCGTCCAGCCCGTACAACTCTGCCGCCGCCTTTTTCAAGGGCGCGGCGGAGGGGTCTGAATAAAGATTGAGTTTTGCCGCCTGCATACGCGCGGCCTCCTCCACGCCGGGGGCGGGAGGATACGGGCTTTCGTTGGTGTTGAGTTTTACATAGCTCTTGTCCTGCGGCTGTTCGCCGGGGACGTAGGGCTCAAGCCCCTTCAAATTTTCACTGAAAAAGCGGGACATTTTCAAATTACCCCCGTACTATGCCTTGTCCGTCCTTATTTTAACCGAGCGCGAGTGGCCGTCCAGCCCCTCGCTTTCGGCAAACGCCGTAACCGTGGGAGCGGCATTGGCGAGCGCTTCTTTTGTGTAGTAAATATATGATGACTTCTTTAAGAAGTCGTCCACGGAGAGCGGCGAAGAGAATTTTGCCGCGCCGCCCGTGGGCAGGGTATGGTTAGGCCCCGCGTAGTAGTCGCCGAGCGCCTCCGGCGTATATTTGCCGAGGAATATAGAGCCGGCGTTGCGTATTCTGCCGAGGTAATCAAACGGATTGTCCACGCAGATTTCAAGATGTTCGGGGGCAATCTCGTTGGCAGTATCTATTGCGCTGTCTATGCTGTCGCACAAAATTATTTTGCCGTTATTTTCTATAGAGGCGCGGGCTATTTCCTCGCGCGGGAGAGCGGAAAGCTGCTTTTCAACCTCCGCCTGAACGGCAGCGGCCAGCTGTTCGCTGTCCGTCACGAGTACGGCCGTGGCGAGCTTGTCGTGTTCCGCCTGGGACAGAAGGTCCGCCGCGACGTATTCGGGGTTTGCGGTGCCGTCGGCGATAACAAGTATTTCCGAAGGCCCCGCTATCATATCTATGCTGACCCTGCCGAACACCTGCTTTTTTGCGAGTGCAACGAAGATGTTGCCGGGGCCGACTATCTTATCCACCTTGGGAATGGTCTGAGTGCCGCAGGCAAGCGCCGCTATCGCCTGCGCCCCGCCCGTTTTGAACACCATATCCGCGCCCGCAAGCTTTGCGGCGTACAGAATTTCAGGTTTTACTTTGCCGTCCGCCTTTACGGGCGTCACCATTATTATCCTGCCCACGCCCGCAATTTTTGCGGGGACTATGTCCATAAGCACGGTTGAGGGGTAGCTTGCAGTGCCGCCCGGCACATACACGCCCGCGCTCTCCACGGCAGTATATTTCTGTCCGAGAACAACGCCGCCCTCTTTTTTTATTTCAAAGCCGCTTTTAAGCTGCTTTTCGTGGAAGAGCGCGATGTTGTCGCGGCAGGTCTTTATTATCTGTTTGTATTCCTCAGGGAGCGCCGCCTCCGCCTCTTCAAACTCCGCTTCTGTGACCTGAAGGCTTTCAGGCTCCGCGCCGTCAAACTTTTTGCCGTATTCCTTCACCGCCTCGTCGCCGCGGGCCGCGACGTCGGCGATTATCGCCCTGACCGCCGCCTCGTATTCGGCGTAGTCGGTTATCTGCCTGTTTAAAATATCTTCCGTCTTATAGTCCTTATAAATTTTAATCATCGGGAAGCTCCTTGCTGAGCCGCGACACGGCGGCGTCAATTTCCTCTCTCTTGAATTTATAGCACGCCTTGTTGGCTATGAGCCTTGCGCTTATGGGAAATATTTCCTCCGTTACGGACATATCGTTTTCCCGCAGGGTGTTACCCGTTTCAACTATATCCACAATCACGTCGGAAAGCCCTAAAATAGGCGCGAGCTCTATAGAGCCGTAGAGCTTTATAATCTCTATATCCCTGTTCTTTGAGGAATAATACGTGCTTGCAATTCCGGGGAACTTTGTGGCAACGCGCAGGGGGCGCGACAAATCTTCCCTGAAGCCGTTGACGGAGGCAACGCACATACGGCACTTTCCAATCTTCAAATCGAGCAGTTCATATACGT
>CBCPNE010000018.1:0-6890 GCA_965120435.1 uncultured Clostridia bacterium | reverse complement strand
ACTATGTATGAAAGATTTCAATGGAACAGGCGGCGGGCTTTCGTCTGAAATTGAACGCCGACAGAGAAAGCTGATACCGCTAAACATCGTAGTTGCGGTACTTGCGCTTGTGGCCGCGCTGAGCATTATGTTTGCCCCGCTAATCACTATAGACGTAGGCAAATACGGCGACGCGCTGAGCGAACTTTTGCAGGAAGAAACGGACGGAGAAGAAACTGAAGGAGATACTGACGCAGATGAAATTGTAAACATTCTGACTGAAGTTGACGACCTGAAAATATCGCTGACTACATATTCAATGATAAAATTTGCATTCACCGCCGACCCCGTTGAATACTTATCAACCCAAATCGCCGACATGCTTGAGGAAATTACAGACGACCTGATTGCAGCCTATATACCCACCATTGTGGAGTCCCTGAGCGAAGAGATTGATATTGAAATTACACCTGATGATGTAGAAAACGTTTGGGAAAAGTTCCAGGCGCTTGAAACGGCCTCATCTTCCGAAATCGACGAAGCGATACAGGCATTGGCGGAGGAACTGCAAAATCAGCTTGGAAAAGATTTTATAAGCGACGAATCCCTTTCAGATTTTTGCGACGCCATACGCGAGATATATGACGAAACAGTTAGCTATACGGACGGAACATTTTCAATAGAAGCCCTCATCTGCATATACGCCTCGGACTTGGTTGACATTGAAAATAATGATGAAGGAAAAGTTGTATATACCTCTTACAGCGAGCTTATTTACAGCTTATTAAACGAAAACTTTTCAGACATGAGTGAAATGATTGAAAGCTATTTCGACATTTTTAAGATTGTTGCACTTGTGATAACGTCCTTTGCACTGCTGTGGGGAATACTGTTCCTGTTTGCATTTATACGCATATTTACCAAAAACAAACGCTTTACTATGTGGTATGTAAAGCTGTTCGGCTTATGGCCCTGCCTGTTGTTCGGCGTGCTGCCGCTTGCGGCTCCGTCCATAATCGCCGCTATTGCAGGAGAATCGGTTGCCTTCATAAACGCGATATTCGGGATGATTTCCTCGCTGACGTGGATAAGCGGTGCGTGCTATATTGCGCTGTGGCTTGTTTCCATATTCTGGGCATTCCCCATCAAGCGCAAAATAAGGGCATACAAAAGAGAACTGAAAGCTGCACAATATTGACATTGAGATAAAACGACGGTCTGCAACCTTTTGTTGCAGACCGTCGTTTTTTATGAAGAAAGCCGCTCAACGAAAGTTGTGCGGCCGTGAAATTTCTTTATTCCACCTTCAGTCCCCAACAGCGGCGGCGCTTGGTGAACCTGGGGTTAAAACTCTTCCACAAGTTGTTGATATTGTCGTTCTGTTCAAGCTGGGGACCAGTTTCAATCCACTTTACCCCGTGTTGAATGAGGCCGTCGAGACAGCTGTCTATTATCATGGCTACCGCCCCGCTGTTCTTGTATTTTGCGGTGATGCCTATGCTCATCATATCGGCAACCTCAATTTTTTTGAACGCCTTTATATAGGGTATTATACCAAAGGGAAAAAACCTTCCCCTGCCCTTTTGAAGAACTTCATTCATAGAGGGCATCATATAGCCGTAGGCAACGACTTCCTCGCCCGTTTCGTCCACAACTATCGCGGCGAGTTCGGGCACGAGCGCGGTGTAGATTGTTTTCATTTCGCGCCTCTTCTGCTTTTCATTTATGGGGCTCGTGCCGAACAGCGGAGAGTAAGCCTCGTCCAACACGTCCAGACACTTCATTACATATTCGTCAAGCTTCTTTTTGTCGTGCTTTAAAAGATACTTTATATCGAGCAATTTGAAGCCGTTCTTCTTTGCGACGATTGACGCCAGCCGCTTTATGCGGGGGTCGGGCTTTTCGGGCACGTCTATCCTGTAACAGCGCCAGTCAACCACCTTATAGGCGCCCAACTTTTCCATATGTTCCACATAGTACGGATGGTTGTAAATTTCTATGTAAGTGGCGTCCTTGTCGAACCCCTCCACAAGCATACCCTCTTCGTTGAGGTCGGAAAAACTTATGGGGCCTATTATCTCTTCCATTCCCAGCTCTTTGGCCCATTCAGTAAGCTTTGAAAACAGCGCCTTTGTAACTTCAAAGTCGTCTATAACGTCAAACCGCGTAAACCTGAGCTGTTTTTTGCCAAACTTTTCATTGGCGCCGCGGTGCCATATTCCAGCTATTCTGCCGGCTATTTTTCCGTCCTTGTACGCAAGAAACATTCTGCAATCGGCAAAGCGGAATGCGTCGTTTACATCGGGGTCGAATTCTGCAAATTCATCCATATAGAGATTGGGCACGGCGTGCTTGTTGCCGCGGTATAAATCTATAAGGAATTTGAAAAACTTCTTCTTGCCCTTTTTGTCTCCTAAGCTTATCTCTTTAACTTCAATCATAATTCTCCAGAAATAAAAAACTTTATGTTGCACATTAAAAACTGCCGTCACCGGATATCACCCGAAAAACAATTTTGCGCATACGTTATTTTAACATTATACAATCATTTTGTCAAATAATTGTCATAACATATTATTACAAACAGCATATAGCAAATCACCCCTGGGTTGCGACCTTCTGGGTAAAATATTTGTCCGAAATAATCAGCCCCGCACCCATTACGCAATCCAGCCGGGGTTCTTCCGAAATATTTGCCGTTATCTTCAGCTTTTCCTTGAAGTAATCGGCTATACCCTCCATCTTGCACAGCCCCCCCGACAGATATATTCCGCCGTGCATTACCGCCGAGGCTACCTCTGCGGGAAGTTTTGAAATCATAAGCACGATATATTCCGTTATCTTATCTATGTACAGCGTAATCACGTCGTAAATCTGCGAGGTTGTAACTGCAACAGAAGCCGGCGCGCCGGTGGTGACGTCTCTGCCGTCCACTACCGTAAGCCTGTCGTCGTCCGTCAGCAGACTGCCAACGGTATTTTTAAGTCTTTCGGCGGTGAGCGCGCCTATGCGCAGATTGTAATTTTCCGCCATAAAGTCCATAAGGTGTACGTCTATGTTGCCGCCGCCGAGGTTGAGGCTCATTCCCGAAATTACCCCATCCAGCGAGAAGGCCGCTATGTTGGTGAGGGCATAGCCTATGTCTACGCTGAATACGGGGGAAGATTCTGTGAGCGATATATTATGGCCGAGTACCGCGGCAAACGGGGCCTGGGTAAAGTAGACCTTGCCTATGTTGCACGCGTCCGCAAGCGCAAAATATTTTTTCTTGAGTTCCGGCTTTGCGCCGCAGGGAATGACGAAGATGACCTCTGTACGGCGCGCCCTGCGCGGCGTGATTTCTATCCTGGCGAGGAAATATCTCAGGAGGTCGGCAACTACTTTACCGTACTTTATGTCGCCGTCCACCACGGGATTGACTATGTGTGTGTTGCGGGCGGCCCTACCGGACAGTGCGCGCGCCCTGTCGCCGAGGAATTTTACTTTATACTTTTCCGAGCCGGGGAGCTGTTCCACGGCGGCGCAGGTGGCCTCTGAAAGCACTACACCGCACCCCGCCTTATATATCTTTGTCACCCATGAGCCTAAATCTATAGCAAGTTTTATCATATGTCTTCACTGACTTCCTTGAGCATTGTTCTTAAAAGGGCAACCGGCAGCCCGACTACGTTTGTATAGCTGCCGTAATACTGCTGCACCAATCCGCCGTCCTGTATGCCGTAGCTGCCCGCCTTGTCCAGCGGAGAGCCGCTGTCCACATAAATTTTTATAAATTCGTCTGTAAGCTGATTGAATTTTACTTCCGTCTTATCGTATTTTACAAGCTTTTTGAACCTGTTGCGCACGCAGACGCCGCTTATTACAAAATGCGTCTTGCCGGAAAGCCGCCTTAAAGTGGCGAAAGCTTCATCCCTGCCCGCAGGCTTGCCGAGTATTTCGCCGTTGAATACCACTATCGTGTCGCACCCTATGACGGTACTGCCAGAGTGGCGGTGGAAAACTTCGTCGCACTTGCGTTCGGCAAGCGCGCACGCAATATCTTCCGGGAAGACGGACATATTCACCTCTTCCCCTCCCGTGGGCGGGTCTACTATAAAATCTGTGAGAACCTGCGAGAGCAGCTCCCTGCGGCGCGGCGACGCGCTTGCGAGAACGTATTGCATATTGCTTCAACAAATAATGCCGCTGTCAAGCGGCATTATTCCCAATAAGATTTAAAGAATTTCCAGATTTTTGTGGAAGGACTTCTTGAATTCCGCACCCGCCGCCATTGCGTCGCGGATTTCAAGCGTTGCGTCGCCCTCCACCTCGGTCTTCATAATTACAGAATCGCCTAAAATATCGCAGTTGATTCCCTTTATACAGCCAGACATGCTTCTGTCAAGGCTCTCCGCTATGCGGAGCATCACGCCGAGGCGCTTTACAATCTCTATATCGTCGTCGTGCAGAATGTCCCTGAAGCGCGCCCAGTCAAGGGGATTTATATCCTCCTTTTTATGGCAGCATGCCGTGAATGCGGCAAGCACTATCTCCCTGTGGCTTACTCCGTAGAGCGTAGCGTTTAAAATCATATACCAACTGTGGCGCTGGTGGTTGTAGTACTTTATGCGCATACCGCAGTCGTGCAGTGTGGCCGCAACTTTGAGTACCTTGAGGTACTGGCGGGGGAACTTGTGCAGAACGCGCAGCTGTTTGAAGAGCTGTATGCTGAGGTTTACAACGTGTTCGACGTGGTCTTCTTCACAGTCATACCACTTTACAAGCGTGGTGAGCGAGTAATTGAGGACGTCCGATACGGGCTTTTCAATGGTTGAGGGAAGAGCCTGATTGAACATTATGCCCTCCCTTAACCCCGCGCCGGATATGGTGAAGTTCTCCATATTCATATAGCCCACAAACGCCTTTATAACCGCGAGAGCCGCAGGAAGAATGTCTGCACGCTGGGCTGAAAGACCTTTTATCTTTTTCTTTTTGTCAAGGTCAAGCACCTTTATCATATCGTAAAGGGGCATAAAGTCTTCCGTGAGCATATTGTAGTTATGCACCGTATCCAGGGGGTATTTGTGCACCATCTTGTTGATTTTGAAGAGGTTTCGGAAGGAACCTCCCACGCCTATCATCTGAACGTCCGGGTCAACTTCGGGAAGCCATTCCACCGCCCTGAGCTGTTCGGTGAAGAACTCCTCTATCTTTGCGGCCTGCTCTTCAGGCTTCAGTCCTTCCTGCGAGAACATGTCCGTGAGCGTAACGGCGCCGAAAGGCAAGGTTGTAAAGTTGAGCATATTGCGCCTGTTGTAATAGACTATCTTGGTGGAACCGCCGCCTATTTCAAGAATGACGCCCTTGGGCACGTCCATAGTGTTTATAACGCCGCGGTAGACGAGGGTAGCTTCCTCCTCCGCAGTCAAAACCTTAATCTTGATGCCGCAGTTGGCCTGAATTTCATCAAGAAAACTGCGCTGGTTTTTAGCCCTGCGCACAGCCTCTGTAGCGACGGTGATTATCCTGCTCACTCCGCTCGCGTCGCACAACTTACGGAACATTTTAAGGGTCTTTATAGTTTCCGCAACACGCTGGGGCTTTAAAAAACCGTCCCTCTCCATATCCTGACCAAGGCGGACGCTCTCTTTAAGTTCGTCCACGACCATAAAGTAGCCGTCCTGAAAGAGGTTTACTATGACGAGTCTTGCCGAGTTTGACCCTAAATCAATAATTCCTATCTTTTCCAATTTAAGTTACTCCTAAACTATTTATCACACGCACCGTATGTGCAAAATCTACACAATCTATAGCATTAAAAAACGCCGCGACAAGTTACGGCGAAAGGCAGATTAAGCATAAATACGGCCTATAAACGCTGATTTATCAAAATCACCCCAAGCTAATGGAATGATACCACAGATGTCGCAATTTGTATATATATTTTGAAAATTTTTATGCACATTGCACAAAAATTTACCCCAATCAGGCCTCTTCTGACGGAACGGGTATGTCCTTTACCATTCTGCCCGTTACGGGACAGATAAAGTGAGGAGCTATCTCCTTAAGCGGTTTCAGAACAAACGGCCTGTTGAGATAGTCCGCGTGCGGAACGGTGAGGCAGTCTTCGCTGATTACCTTGTCGCCGTAAAAAATAATGTCTATATCCAGAGTTCTGTCGTCCCAGCGCAGGGTGCGTATGCGCTCCCCCTCCGCCTCTATGCGGTGAATTTCGCCGAGAAGGGCGCGCGGGGGAAGGTAAGTTTCAATCTCCGCGCAGGCGTTTAAAAACGTGTTCTTAGCCACACCGCCGTAGGGTTTGCTCTCCATATAGGGCGACACCTTTTTTACATCTATGCCGCGCGCAGAGGACAGCCGTTTTACGGCAAAATCCAGGTAAGCCCTTTTGTCGCCTATGCTTGAGCCCAGAGAAAGGTAAGCCGTAGTGCGCTCAAGACTTACCTCCGCCGCCACCGTACCGAACTTGGCCTTTATGGGGGCGTGGGGCTTGTCTACGCGCATACGCACGCTCTTTGCCGAAGGGAAATTCTGCATTATGGCCTCCGCACAGCGGTAGGCGAGAGTTTCAATGAGATTGAATACGTTACCTGTGGCAACGGCGGTTATCAGCTTGCACACCGACGAATAATTAATTGTGCCTGAAAGGTCGTCCTCAGCCGCAGCGGAATAAAAGTCTGTGACTATTTCCGCCGAAAATTCAAAGCGCTGGGGCTTCTTCTTTTCAAAGGAGTTTACGCCGTGGCAAGCGTCTATTCTGAGTTTTTTTACAATGACTTTATCCATTACTTGTTCCCCGTTTTATGAGCGCCTCTTCCTCGCGTATTGCGCGCACGTTCTCCTTTACGTCGTGTACCCGCACGAACAGCACGCCCTTTTTTACCGCGAGGCGCGTGGCGTTAAGCGTAGGCCTG
>CBCPNE010000017.1:0-2822 GCA_965120435.1 uncultured Clostridia bacterium | reverse complement strand
CCGCTCTTTGCCGAGATGACGAGCGGGCTGTCTGCGGCGAGTACGCTTTTATCCTTAATAAAATAGATGAAATCACAGATAGCGGCGAGCGCGGCGGCCTGACCGTAAACTTCCCCGCATATAACGGCGAACTGCAACACGGACCCCTTGAGTGAAGCCGCCTTGCGCAACACCTCTGCCATACCTTCCAGCACGTTGACGCCTTCGCCTATGCGCACGCCCTTTGAATTGAGCAGATAGATTACGGGGACTTCGCTCTTTTCGGCAGCGTCAAGACACTTTGCTATCTTCCCGCAATTAGCTTTGGAAATCCCCCCGCCGAGGACTTCGGGATTTTGCGCAACGATATAAAAAGGAAAGCCGTCAATGGTGGCAAACCCCGTCACAACGCCTTCACCCTGCGCCCCCTCCGGGTAAAATTCACTGTCTGAAAAGCTGAAAGTGGAAAGTTCAACAAAGCTTCCCGCGTCGACAACGGCGGCAATATCCGCCCTCACTGCCTTACCGGTCTTCGTCAAACAACTTTTGCGTTCCTGCAACTGTTTGATTTTGTCCATAAAAATCTCCCGCAACAAATAATTGCTATATTAATTTTAACATAACTGTATGCCGAAATCAATAAACTGATATAATTTTATCTAATTAATTTCACACTTTTTTGACATACTTTACGCTATTTGCGCAAAAAAAATGTGCAAATCCAATCGACAGTACAAAAAAAGTAAGAACGACACGAATATTAAAGGTACTGTATGGATAACGGCGCGAAAGCTTCACAAATACATATTTTACTGAAACAACGAAAGAATTTCTCTCAAAATAAAAGGAATGAGTCCGGTACAATTCCGAACTCATTGCCAAACATCTTGATTAATTTTTTGTCCAAACTTTGAGGTTCACTTCAATGCGGGTGGGTTACTTTTTTATGTCACTGTTATAAAACTTTTTCTGACTGTTCAATTTGTTCAATCTCTTCATCGGTCAGCCGAACCATTTTCACGGCGCGGCGTATCCGTTTGCTCGTGTTCATATAGATAAACATTGCAGCAACGCTTGCGGCAAACAATCCTATAAATATGTAAGACGCCACGTCATACTCCAGATAGGCCATAACGCCGTAAATTGTAAGGCAAACGGCTGCGCACAATAAAAATATTCCTGTCGGGCGCGTAATCTGTTTATGGTACTTTACAGCTTTGCCGTCCTTCGGCCTGAAATTATATCCTGCAAGAAGAACCCCACCCAGACCAAGCAACATCAGTATGCCGCACACATAGAGTACGGCCGCTATCACGCATATGACTATGAGATTAATCAAACGCTGCTCTTCTCTCTGTTTTTCTGCATTATAACATACGGCGTGGCAAAATACAAGTTAAGCTTTGCTTTGGCTGTCGTGCAGGTATTTATATATGGCCGCCAGCGTCTTGGCGTCACATATCTCCCCGCACTCTATCATCTCAAGGCATTTATCTATAGGGACGAACTGCACGTTTATAAATTCGTCCTCGTCGAGGTGTCGGGAAGAGTTCGCCGCACTGTCTGCATAATAGACGTATATAATCTCGTCCGTATAGCCGGGCGAGGGATACACATTGACAAGCGGCGTAAGCTTTTCGGCGCGGAAGCCCGTTTCCTCCTCAAGTTCGCGCTTTGCCGCGTCAAGCGGTTTTTCGCCTTTGTTGAGCTTGCCCGCAGGTACTTCCCACAGCACTTTGCCGTAGGGAAAACGAAACTGTCTTTCAAGCAGAACGCATCCGTCGCGCACAAGAAGCACGGCCGCGCCGCCGCTGTGGCGCACAACTTCGCGCAATGCCGTGTGCCCGTTTGGCAGTTTTACGTCGCTCAGGCATACTTTAATCACCTTTCCGTCGTATAAAGTTCTTGAAGCAATTTCACTCTCTTCAAGCTCCATAAAATCAGTCCTCCATAGCCGTGGTAAGCAGGCTTATCAGCTGGGAAAAGCCGCCGTGACAGTCGGAATAGTATTCATATCCCCTCAGAACGGCGTCCACCGTGCGGTATCTGTCCTCGCGGAAGGCGCTTTCAAGTTCGTTAAGTATGGAAATTCCGTCCTGCTTGTCGGCCTCCGACATATCCGAACAGGATATTATATTCTTTTCCCGCGAAATGAGAATTGATACGGCGGAAAATTTTTCAGCCGCTGCGGGGTCGGGCTGCGCCGCGGCAGGCTGCGTAGCCGGTTGCGGTGCAGGTTGAGGCGGCGCGCTGTCGGCAGGCGCCTGCTCCGCGGGCGCGTCCTGAACGGGCGGTCGGCTGTCGGGCTGGGGCGCAACGGCTTCAGCGGGGGCTGCAGATTCTGCCTGCTCTTCCCGTACCTCATCCGCCTTTCGGGGCGCTTCTTCCTTCAGCTCGTCTGCAAAGATGTCGGCTATAAGGTTTTCAAGACTGACAATGACTTTGTCGCAGAACTTGTGAAAGCTTGAATAATAGCTGCCGTCCTCGGCAAAAAATTGCTGCAGGAACTCGTTGAAGTTTATGCTGTCGTGGTCGAACTCCACCAGCAGGCAGAATATAAACGCCAGCCTGTCGCCCACGGTGTCCGGCAGAACCAGACGACTTCTGTTCAGAAAGCCTTCGTGCTGGGTAATCATACACTTGCGCTTGGCCGTCAGATAGTCATAATTTGCCGTGACCACATAGAAAAGTTCATACAGCGCAGGACTGTTGACAATACTGCGCAATAAGTCTTTTATGCGCGTAGGAGCCAGAATGAACTTGCTCTTTTTGAGTTGACTGCATTTGTCAAGAAAATCTCTTACTCCCGCCTTAGTACTCTTCATAAAACCGCACCCGAATAC
>CBCPNE010000016.1:0-3498 GCA_965120435.1 uncultured Clostridia bacterium | reverse complement strand
CATCCCGTTGTCCGATACAAGGAAGGTTATTTCATCCTTATGCTTCTTTATCTCAATGTAAAAGGCCGTGGCGCCGCCGTGGCGGATTCCGTTGGTTATGCACTCCTTTACGCTGTTGCACAAAAAGCGGGAAAGTTCGCCGTCGAGCGTTATATCCTCCGTATCGCACCTTATTTTGAGTTCGGTTGCGTCTATCGTCTGCGCAACAATCTCCTCAATCTCGTCCTTGAGCGACACGGTATTCTGCCGTCCTGCCAGAAGATGCACGCTCGTGCGCATCTGGTCCAAAGCGTTTTTTGCCTGAATGTTGGCGGCAATTATCTTCTTTTTTGCCTCTTCAGGGTATGTATCCACAAGCAGCTTTGCCGCCTCCGTCTGCATAATTACAGACGTTATGGAATGGCCCGCGTTGTCGTGTATGTCCTTGGCTATCCTGTTGCGCTCCTCATACACTGCAGTCTGCGACAGCTTTTCATATGCGTCCTTGAGAGCAGCCTTCCGCTCGTCCGCCTCCTTCAGCGCAACGGATAGCTTCTGCGTGGTGCGGTAAAAGCGCATAAGCAGCATAGCGAAAAAGAAATGTATGGCCATAACGAGCAGACCGAGCATACAACCGCCCAGAATTTCCACTATGATGGTATATAATTTCCCCTCTTCGTTCGCCACATAGTTAAAGTTAAGCCTTACCCAGCCGCACACAAAGGATATTATAAAGCCGCCCAGACTGAGGCAGAACACGCTTAGGTTTATTTTAAAACTTTCATTGCTTATATACAGTTCTGTAGTTACAAGACAGAAAATCACCACCAGGAATGAATTTCCCGTAATTACAGAAATTATGAGGAGCAGAAAGAAATCTGCACCGTATGCGGCGAGCTTTATCCTGAGCGGTTTTATCACATAAAATTTAAGCGCAACAGATAAGTCCAGCAGAATGCTCGCCGCAATCAGCATAATACACATCCATACCGGTTCCGCCTCCCAGTCTACACTTTCCCAGTACTGCGCGCAGATTACCGACTCCATAACCACGAGCGCGACGATAATCACCGCGCCGAGCCATGTGCGTATTCCCTCAAGGGTAATTTTTATTCTATGTCTGTTTTCCATTTTTAAGCAAGTTGCGGATAGAGAATCCGCGCTCTATTTCCTCCAGTCTGCCGCAGTCGAAATAGCTGTATATATTATCGTCCGAAGAGTAAATTATGTGGTCGTACAGGCGCACGTTGTTTATGCTGCAAATTATTTGACACTGTTTTGTAAAGTCGTCGTCCATATCAGACGGCAAGGAAGAGCCGTTGGTGTGGTTGTGCGCTATGAACAGGCCGTATGGGTGAACGAACGAGATGGGCTTGATTATATCTTCCGGCTTGACGATGACCTTGTCGCTCATTCCTGAGGTGAAGCGCTTTATCCTTATAACCTTGCCGTTTTTGTCAAGGAGATACAGCTCCAGCACCTCTGTGCCTAGGTTGCGCAGACGCAACTTGACCAAGTCGTAAAAATCCACCCTGTTCCTGATAACAGCAAAGCCGTCCGCACGGTTGCCGCTGTTCACACATTCGCCGATACACTTCAGATAGAGGGCAACCTGTTCGCCCACCCCCTCCACCGTCATAAGTTCCTCTATGCTTGCAGCGAGTACGGCAGATATGCTGGGAAACCTGTCCAGAAGGGCGTGCGCCACGGGATTAGTGTTTTTGCGCGGGTAGGCGTTGAACAGCAACATTTCCAGCAGTTCGTGTTCATAGAGGTTGTCCCCGCTCTTCAGTTTTTCATAAAGCCTGCGCCTGTGTCCCTCGTGCAAATCTTTTCACCCGTAAAATACAAAATTCGTTTTAAATCATTTTACCATAATTTTAAAAAAGTGTATAATAAATTTAGGTGAGATAAAGCAAAATTTAGAGTTGCTTTGCGCAACAAACCGCAAATCGGGGCCACCCGCCCCTGTATAACGGAGGTATCTTGCTAAATGGCGTCTTACACAGACGATATTAAAAAGAAAATTTCGCAGATAGTGCGCTTCCCCTCTTACCAGCAGCCGGCGGAAAGCGGCAAGCCGTTCGGCGCGCCCGCGGCAGAGGCGCTCACATACTTTTTAAGCCTTGCCACAAGGATGGGGTTTGAAACGCACAACTACGACAATTACGCCGGCGAAGTAATCTTTGGCGAGGGCGAAGAATTTGCCGTGTTGGTACACCTTGACGTAGTGCCAGCAGGCAGCGGCTGGGCGCACGACCCCTTCGGCGGCGAGATAGACGAAGTGAACGGCAGAATCTGGGGCAGGGGCACAATGGACGACAAGGGCCCCGCCATAATTGCGCTGTACGCGCTGAAGGCGCTCAAAGACGAGGGCTTTACGCCGCGCAGAAAGATTAAACTTATTGCGGGCTGCAATGAGGAGAGCGGCTGGGCGTGCATAGAACACTACAAGAAAGTGACGCATATGCCTGAGGAGGGCTTTTCACCCGACGCGGACTTTCCCGTAATTTACGCCGAAAAGGGAATACTGCACGTCAAGTTTGAATTTGACGCGGGCGGCGGCAGATTTGCCGAACTGAAGGGCGGCGAGCGCGCCAATATGGTGTGCGACCTGTGTACGGCCTCGGCAGACGCCTCCTACGGCGACCCCTCGGAATACGGACTTACGCTTGAAGGCGGCAGGGCAATATCCCGCGGAGTATCCGCCCACGGCTCCGCGCCCGAAGAGGGAAAAAACGCCATAGAGCCGATGCTGCGCTATCTGAAGCTGAACGATATTGCAGACCTGCTGTTTGAAACAAAGTTCGGCTTAGGAACACTTGAGGACGAAACGGGCAGGCTCACCTTCTCGCCGAACGTAATAAAACAGAGCGGCGGCAAACTGTATGTGACGTGCGACATACGCTACCCCTCTTCATACGACGAAAGCCATATAACGGACATAATCAAAGAACACGGCATACCGTTTGAAATAACCAATTCTCAGGCGCCGCTGCGCGGCGACAAGGACAGCCCGCTGGTGAAAACGCTGTGCGGCGTATATAACGAAGTTACGGGAAAGGAGCTTGAACCGATTGCCATAGGCGGCGGAACGTATGCAAGGGCCTTGAAGCGCGGGGCGGGTTTCGGACCGGAAGAGCCCGGCGAGGACAGCACCATTCACCGCGCCGACGAGTACATTACCTTTGAAAAGATTGAAAAGTGCTTTAAGATATACAAGCTTGCCATAATGCGGCTGACGGGCGAATAAGTTTTTCAGGCGGGTCTGCGCCCGCCTGAAGACGGTTATCCGTTATATTTTTTAATTCTTTTTTCAAACGAACGGATAAAGTTTTGACAAAGCCGCAAAAATGTGTTATATTGTGTAAGTCTTTACGGCGTATCGCCGAGGGACCTTACGGCGTGCAAGAGCGGCCCGCCGCATAGCAAGCGTGCAGATGTACCCAAGTGGCTCAAGGGGCTCCCCTGCTAAGGGAGTAGTGCGGGAAACTGCAGCGTGAGTTCAAATCTCACCAT
>CBCPNE010000015.1:0-4460 GCA_965120435.1 uncultured Clostridia bacterium | reverse complement strand
CTATCTGCTTAAGTGCGACCACGGCAACGGCGGAATGGCTTTCGGCCCGTACCCCGATATAGACGAAAGTCTGCTGAAAATACTGCTCGCGCTCGTGCCCGACTGCTTCACGCCCGCGGGCACCGGCGATTACTACGTACCCGTGCTGTGGCAGTTGTTCCCCGTGTATGTTATAGGCTGTCCCGTCGGGTTCCTGATGGCGCTGTACTGGGAGAGGAAGCGCTTTATTTCCGACGTAAAGTTCATCTGCTCGGCCGTGGCAAGGCCGTTCAGGCAATACCGCTTCGGCCGCAGAAAGATAAAATTCGGCGCGCGTTTCCGCCGCACGGGCAGGCGCTTCCGCCGCAAGCTGTAAATTTATGCCGCGCCGCGCCTTTTTTCGCGGGCGCGGCATAATAACTGTATAACTGTTTTGTGGGGCTTCTCTGTGGAAAGGATAGTCATTCATTCTGATTTGAATAATTTTTATGCCTCCGTAGAGCGCAAACTTCACCCTGAACTCACCGGCAAGCCGATTGCCGTTTGCGGCAACAGGGAAGAGCGCAAGGGCATAGTACTCGCCAAGAGCGAAGAGGCTAAGCGCTTCGGGGTAAAGACGGGCGACGCCGTTTGGCAGGCTTCGCGCAAGTGCCCTGATATAGTCATAGTAAAGCCGCATTTCGACGAATATATGAAGTATTCCCGTCTTGCGCGGCAGATATATGCCGAATATACCGATTTGATTGAGCCATACGGCATAGACGAATGTTGGCTGGACGTAACGCGCAGCACAAAGGTCTTTCCGCCATTCAGCGGCGAAAGATATGTCGGCGAGGGGGAAGGCAGGCACTTTTCACCGCAGTTTCTGCGCTTTCTGGGCGATACGCTCAGACTGCGCGTCAAGGGCGAACTCGGCATAACCGTCTCCGTGGGCGTGTCCTTCAATAAGGTGTTTGCAAAGCTTGGCTCCGACCTTAAAAAGCCTGACGGCACCACGGTAATACCTGTAAATGACTTCAGAACGCGTATATACCCGCTGCCCGTGGAAGATTTGCTTTATGTGGGCGGGGCTACCGCCGAAAAGCTGAGGCGGCGCGGCATAACCACGATAGGCGCGCTTGCCGCCGCGCCTGACGGGCTTGTTACGGGGCTTCTTGGCAAGGCGGGCGCAACCCTGCTGAAGTATGCGCGCGGACAGGACGAAGAGGAGGTCCGCCCTATGGGCGACAGCGGGGAGCTGAAGTCCATAGGCAACTCGCTCACCTACCCCCGCGACCTCACGAGGGAAGAGGAGGTAAAAAAGCACCTCTACGTCCTTTCGGAGAGCGTGGCCGCAAGGCTGAGGGAGGCGGACGTGGGCAGGGCGGACACAGTACACCTGTGGGTGCGCGACAGCGCGCTCAGAAGCTGTTCCATACAGAGGAAGGTGCGCCCCACCGTGCTGTGCAGTGAAATTGCCGCGCACGCGTTTGCGCTATTTTGCGAGAAATTTTCCCCTCCGTTTGCCGTGCGCGCCCTCGGCGTAACCGTTTCCGGCTTTGACAAAAACCTCACTCAGGTGACTCTGGACGAGGTGGACGGAACGTATTCAAAGCGGGAGAGGGCGGAGCGCGCCGTAGACCTGATACGCAAAAAACACGGCTACGCAAAGCTGCAGCGCGGCATTATGGCGGACGACGCGGAGGCGGGCCATAACGACATAAAGAGTACTCATCTGATAAAACCCGCACGTTTTGACGACGGGGAAGAAAAATAGAACGGCGTGCGCGGCGGAGCTTTTTTGCTCCGCCGCACACGCCCTTTCAAAGTACGAATAAAAGCCCTGTATTATAATATGTGCGCGTGCGCGAGGGGCGCAATTTTGCTATAAGTCGGGCTTATGATTGATATAAATACTTGCGAAAAACAAGGGCGCACATTATGTTTGACAGCCAAATTTATTTATTTTATAATTTTATCGTAAATCGCAGGGCGGCTATTGCGGCAACGCGCTGCCCGTCGCGCAAGGGGGGAGAATTTTGAGAGAGCCCCGCAGTTACAAAGATAAAAAAATATTTTAGAAGGAGAAAATAAACTATGAATCTTCCTGAAAAGTTCGGCGAAAACGTATTCAACGACGCCGTGCAAAAGGAGAGGCTCCCCAAAGAAGTGTACAAATCTTTAAGGGCAACAATAGAGGCCGGCACCCAGCTTGACGTATCCATCGCGGGCGCCGTTGCTGCCGCTATGAAAGACTGGGCGATTTCCAAGGGCGCCACGCACTACACCCACTGGTTCCAGCCGCTCACAGGTCTTACGGCTGAAAAGCACGACAGCTTTATCGAACCTGAAGGCGACAAAGTCATAATGCGCCTCACCGGCAAGAGCCTTATCGTTGGCGAGCCCGACGCCTCTAGCTTCCCTTCGGGAGGTTCAAGGGCAACATATATGGCCCGCGGCTACACCGCGTGGGACCCTACGTCCCCCGCGTTCATAAAGGGCACAACGCTTTACATACCTTCCATATTCGTATCTTTCACGGGCGAGACTCTGGATAAAAAGGCTCCCGTGCTCAAATCTATGAAGTCGCTTGACACTCAGGCCAAGAGAATTTTAAAGCTCTTCGGCATAGAGTGCAAAAAAGTTACCACAACCGTAGGTCCCGAACAGGAGTACTTCCTCATCTCCGAGGAAGAGTACTACAAACGCATAGACCTCAGAATGACGGGCAGAACGCTGTTCGGCGCGCCCGTACTCCGCGGACAGGAGCTTGAAGACCACTACTTCGGCACAATCAAACCCACGGTTGCCGAATTTATGGCCGATTTGGATGAAACGCTCTGGTCTTACGGTATCCCCTCCAAGACGAGGCACAACGAAGTTGCCCCCGCGCAGCACGAACTTGCGCCCGTGTTTGCAACAACCAACGTCGCCATAGACGAAAATATGCTCACTATGGAGCTTATGAAAAAGGTTGCGCAGAAACACGGCCTTATATGCCTCCTGCACGAAAAACCTTTCGAGGGCGTAAACGGTTCGGGCAAACACAACAACTGGTCCATGTCCACGGATACGGGTCTCAACTTGCTTGACCCCGGCCCCAAACCTGAAGAAAACACGCTGTTTATGCTCGTACTCGCCGCAGTTATAAAGGCGGTAGACGAATATCAGGGCATCCTGAGGGGCGCGGTTGCCTCTGCCGGCAACGACCATCGTCTGGGCGCAAACGAAGCTCCCCCCGCAATAATTTCCGTCTACCTCGGCGACCAGCTCGGCGCACTTGTGGACAGCATAGCAAACGACAAAAATTATGTGCCTTACAAGGCGCAGGCGGGCTCTATAGGCGTTCCCGAATCCCCCATATTCCCCAAGGACGCGTCCGACAGGAACAGGACTTCCCCGTTCGCGTTCACGGGCAACAAATTCGAGTTCAGAATGTTAGGCTCGCAGTTCAACGTAGCGGACGCAAATATCTGCCTCAACACCATAATCTCGCAGGCGTTTATGGAATTCGCCAACGAGCTTGAGGGCAAAAAGGACATTGAAAAGGCCGCTAAGGAGCTGACTAAAAAGACAATAAAGAAGCACGCGAGAATTATATTCAACCTCGACGGTTACGGCCCCGCGTGGGAGCCTGAGGCTGAAAAGCGCGGACTTCTCAACAATAAGAACACCGCAGACGCAACGGACGTGTTCTTTGAAAAGAAGAACATAGACGTATTCGTAAATCAGGGCGTATATACCGAACAGGAAGCTGTTGCCCGCGCACTGGTAAGGCTGGAAAACTATGTGAAGATAATTAACATAGAGGCCGTGACCATGCTCAAGATGGCAAAGCAGGATATAATTCCCGCGGTATCCGATTTCGTAGCCGAGCTTTGCTCCAACATAGCCGCCAAAAAGGCGGTGGCGGAGGATATGCCCTGCGAAACGGAAAAAGCTCTTGCTTCAAAACTTTCCGCTATGAACGACGCGTTCTCTGCGGAGGTTAAAAAGCTGGAAGAGGAACTCTCCAAAATTGATAAAGAGGATGTTAAGCCCGCCGCCAAGGCGATGGCGCACGTCATACTTCCTCAGATGGAGGCCGTACGCAAAATCGGCGACGAGATGGAAAAGCTCACCTCTGAGGACTACTGGCCTTATCCCTCTTATTCAGAGATACTCTACAGCGTAAAGTAAAAAAATAAAAACCGGCTGAAAATATCCCGTTTGCGGCCGCGCGGCCGCAAACGCGGAAAAAATAAAGCGTACTGAAATCAGTTGCATATAGGCGTAAACTATAAAGGACCGCGTACGCGGCCGTGAGAGAGCAAGTTTATTTACGCAGGCACATAAAATTCTACGCAAAAAAATATTTTCGCCGCTGATTATCTTATACTTATCGTAGACGAAGAGCGGAAAAAACATTATCAAAACGTATTTAAATTTTTTTTCGGAGGATAAAATTTTATGTCTGGGACAACATGGCTCCTCATCGGCGCGCTGCTCGTGTTCTTTATGCA
>CBCPNE010000014.1:0-4308 GCA_965120435.1 uncultured Clostridia bacterium | reverse complement strand
AACGCGGCCGCTGCCGTCGCCGCCGGCAAGAGCCTCTACTTCCTTGCGGGATACGAGGTTGAAGTCGCCGGGGATGGTGTGCTTGAGGGCGGAAGCCGCTACGCCGAATTCAAGGGCAGCCTTGAAATCTTTATCGTCGAGGAAACCGGTTATAACGCCGCCGGCGAAGCTGTCGCCGCCGCCTACGCGGTCAACTATGGGAGAAATTCTGTACTCCCTGGAGTGATAGAATTCGCCGGTAGTTCCGTTATATATGCAAGCCGACCAGCCGTTGTCCGAAGCGGAGTGGCTTACACGGAGCGAGCTTACGGCGTATTTGAACTTGAATTTTGCAACCATCTGCTCGAAGATGGACTTGTAACCGTCGAGGTTGAGCTTGCCTGAGGTTACGTTGGTGTTAGCGGGCTTGAAGCCGAGTACGAGTTCTGCGTCCTCTTCGTTGCCGATGCACACGTCAACGTACTTCATAAGTCCCGTCATAACCTTCTGGGCCTTTTCGGATGACCACAGCTTTTTGCGGAAGTTGAGGTCAACGGATACGGTTACGCCGTGCTTTTTGGCGGCCTTTAAAGCCTCTTCCGTAAGGACTGCCGCGCTGTCGGATACTGCGGGGGTGATACCCGTGAAGTGGAACCAGTCCGCATCCTTGAATATTGCGTCAAAGTCAAAGTCCTTTGCGGTAGCCGTGGTGATTGAGGAATGAGCCCTGTCGTAAACTACCTTGGAGGGTCTCATAGCCGAGCCTGTTTCAAGATAGTAGATGCCCAGCCTTTCGCCGCACCTTGCGATGTGCTTTGTCTCCACGCCGTACTTGCGGAGGGCGGCTATAGCGCAGTCGCCGAGTTCGTTGTCGGGAAGGGCGGTTACAAATTCCGCCTGGTGGCCGTAGTTGGCGCAGGATACTGCAACGTTGGCCTCGCCGCCGCCGTAGTTGATGTCAAACTCGTCGGCCTGAATGAACTTCTCATTGTTGGGGGTGGAAAGACGAAGCATTATTTCGCCCATAGTTACGATTTTTTTCATAAAAATAGCACTCCTGTTATATTGATTTTATTTTTAATTTTTTTTGTTTTTCAGTTGTCCGCCCTCCGGCGGCTTTACGCCCGCGCGGCGCGTTACTTCCTTTTGACGAGGTGTACGGCGAAGCCGCCGAACTGGTCTTTAAGGTAAGCCACGTTCATTTCGCCGGTGGCCTTGTCGAACTTGAAAGAACTCTCGTCCGCTTCAAATCCGCGCGCCTTCAGCTGATAGACCGCGCGCTTTACAGAGTTGGTGGCAATGGCTATGTGACCGTGGTCGCCCTTGAACGGGGCCTTCATCATCTCCATATAAGTGGAGGCGAATACAGAACTGTTGCCCACCTTCTTTTTGAAGCCGAAAGCCGCCTCAAACTTGTCCGCAACGGCTTCGGCCTCTTCGGGGTTGCTGCAGTTGAGGCCGACGTGAACCATCTCGAAGGCGAGCATCTTGTCTATCGCCTCCCTGCAAAGACGGGTAATCTCTTCCCAGTTCTCCTCTTCAAGCGCCTTGGCGGGAACTATCCAGCTGCCGCCGCAGCAAACTATTTTGTTGTAGGAAAGGTATGTGTTAAGATTGTCCGCCGTGACGCCGCCCGTGGGCATAAAACGCATTGAAGTATAAGGTCCGCACACGGACTTTATATAAGCAAGGCCGCCCGCCTGCTCTGCGGGGAAGAACTTGACAAAGTCAAGTCCCAGCTCTATCGCCTGCTCAATCTCGCTGGCTGAGGAAAGACCGGGCGCGAAAGGTATTCCCTTGTCAAGGCAGTGCTTTACCACCTTGGGGTTGAGCCCCGGAGCCACGCAGAACTTTGCGCCTGCCGCATAGGCGGCGTCCGCCTGTTCGCAGGTCAGCACCGTGCCCGCGCCTACCATCATATCGGGATAGGCCTTTACCATTCTGGCGATTACTTCGTCAGCCCCCTTTGCGCGGAAAGTTACCTCCGCACAGTTTATGCCGCCGTCGCGCAGAGCTTTGGCAAGCTTTTCGGCATTGTTCACGTTGTCAAGCTTGATAACGGGCACTATGCCTATGTTGCCGAACTCTTCCACTACGGCATTAATCTTGTCTTTTACTTTTACGGCCATAAATTAACGCTCCCTTTGTGCCTTGAACGCACATTTTGTAATCGTACATATAGATTATAGTATCGCGCGCGCTCTAAGTCTATGCAAAAAACGGATACTTTTATTCAATTTTCAGACAAACCGTTCCCTCCTTTGAAAGAGTACCCCAAAGAGAGGAAACCTGCGTGAAAGAAAACTGAAAATTGAGCAACAATTTCCCGCATGCAAGCGCGCAAAGGGCGGGCGCGTTTTGCTGCGCCCGCACCCTTATAAACTTTATTATCTGCCCAGCCAGCCGCCGTCCACCGCGAGGGTGAAGCCGTTTACATAGTCTGCTGCGGCCGAAGCGAGGAATACCGCCGCGCCCTCAAGGTCTGCAGGAGTTCCCCACCTGCCCGCAGGGATGCGCGCGAGAATGTCTGCGCTGCGCTCTTCGTCCTGCCTGAGCTGCTGAGTGTTGTTGGTGGCCATATAGCCGGGAGCTATACCGTTTACGTTTATGCCGTACTTTGCCCACTCGTTGGCGAGCGTCATAGTAATTCCCCTTATGGCCGACTTGGAGGCGGTATATGAGGGCACCCTTATGCCGCCCTGATAGGAGAGCATAGAGGCTATGTTTATTATCTTGCCGCCGCTCTTCTGCTTCATAAACTGCTGCGCAACCGCCTGCGTGAGGAAGAACACCGTCTTTAAGTTGACGGAGATTACGGAATCCCAGTTTTCCTCTGAAAATTCTATGCTGTCCTGCCGTTTAATTATGCCGGCGTTGTTGACGAGGATGTCTATCCTGCCGAACTTTTTAAGCGTCTGCCCAATCACCTCCGGTATCACGTCGCAGGTGCTGAGGTCGGCGATTACGTTGTAGAAATCTTCGCCGAGCATTTCGGCCGTCTCCGTGCTGGGACGGCGGGACACGCCAACCACCTTTGCGCCCGCCTCCACATATGCCCTGCATATGCCCTGGCCGAGGCCGGTGTTGCTGCCCGTAACTATTGCGACTTTGCCCTTTAAACTGAACTTGTCCAGAATCATAATATCTTTTCCCTCCTTAAAATTACCGCTTATTGCACTATATATAATATCACGCTTTTATGAGTTTTTCAAGGGGCTTTTTAAAATTAATTTGCCGCCGCGCAAAAAAACACTGCGCGCGGATAAAAATATTTTAATTATATCCGGTGGCGTTCAAAGGCGACTTTCAGGGGCTTTCAAAGGCCACTGCCGCGCCGCTTTTCACCCTGTATATCTTTCCGCGAATCTCCACCCACACGTCGCTGTGGGAGGGGTTGTACACCCTCTCGCCGTCTATGGAATACACAAGGCTTTCATAGCACCTGACGTAGTCGTAAATTTCCCCGACAGTGGCAAACCAAACGTCCTCCCGCCCCTGCATTTGCCTGCCTAAATTTTCTATTATATCCCAGTTGCCGTTGTCGTCATATTCATAGGCGTGTCCCCAGATACAGAACAGCCACGGTTCCCTGTGCTTAAACCGGTCGGAGGGCTTTGAAGAGAGAAATTCTTCTGTCAGCCCGGCTAAGCGGCCGTCGCCGTGGTGACAGGTGGGGTTTAAATGCAGCCAGTCGCGCGGAACGGCGAAGGAGTATGAAGATACCGTTGTGCGCGCATAGTTCACGCCCAACGCCCTGAGCGCCCCTGTAACTTCCTCCGTATAGCCGTTGTATGCGTAGGCCATTCCGTTGACTATTCTGCCGAACTTCTCTTCAAGGAAGGCGCGGTTGTCCGCAATCTCCTTTACGGCGACGGGCAGGGGAACCTTGTCCATAAAGATATGGCGCGCGCCGTGCAGGGCAACCTCGTGCGGGCCGTCTTTGAATGTGGCGATTGTCTCTTCTTCGTTCATACGGTTGTGCCATTCACGCGCGTCAAACAGCTCGCTGTTGAGGTTGAAAGTGCCTTTAAGCCCGTATCTGTCAAAAATTTTTATCAGCTTTTTATCGGCCTCCACGCCGTCGTCGTAACTGAACGTGAGGGCCTTCTCTTTGCCCTCTTTAAAGCGCATATATCTTTCACGGTACATCTGTATAAACATAAAAACGCTCCGCTTTGCCGATGTCTTTTGCCGCAGACAGCCGGCAGGGTTTTCTTTCGCGGTTATTATAACACCGAAGCGCTCCCGTTGTAAAGGGGCGCGCTCCGACAAAAAATTTTAAACTTTATTTTGCTCCGAATTTTTTTGCATTCCTTACGGTATAGGGGG
>CBCPNE010000013.1:0-6001 GCA_965120435.1 uncultured Clostridia bacterium | reverse complement strand
TAGAGGCGGGCATATATGCCTCATACACCAACGAGGCGACGTTCGTCGCGCTGGGTAGCGGCTCTTATTACTCCTCCATATACGGGCGTAAGGCGTCAATCACCTTCACGGAGGATAGTACGCTGTACTTTGTCGGCAACGCTCCGTCAGACCTCATATTCACAGATGAGAACGATGAGGAAGTGAGTATTGAGTCTGCCGCTATGACCTTTGCGGAGGTGATAGAACCGCTTATACCCGCCTGCCTCACCCTTGAGGGGAACGGAAAGAATGATTGGTTCAACTTTGTAACAGACATGATATGTGATACGTATTACGGCGGAATTTTTTCGCTTGGCTATCTTGAAGCCGCCACACAGAGCGACATGATGCGCTGGGTGGAGTATGAAATTACCGTGCCTGCGGGCGGTACGCTGGAAAACAGCGTTACGGTACCCGTATATCCCACAATTTCTGGCGGCAACTACATATTCAACTACCTGCTCTCTCCCGCGGAGAGCTGGGCGGACTTCGGCTCGCTCACGATAAATGTCAACACTTCGTACTATGTGATTGCAAGCAGCCCCGTAAATCTTACGGAGACTGACGGGGTGTACACCGCAAGCACTTCGGGCCTGCCCGAAGGCGAGCTGTATATTGAAATCGGCACGTCGGCGGCTTCAGGGGGCGCAGACGGCGACGCGCTCTATCAGTGGGTGGGCATTGCGCTCATCGTGTTCACCATAGTTATGGCTGCGGGCGCGTTCGTTGCGATGTTCATAATTCTGTTCAAAAAGGATAAAACTCCGCCCGCAGACGTTACGCCGGACCATAAATAATTTATGCAAAAACATATCCCCGCGCGGTTGAACGCGCGGGGATATGTTCTTTTCAACGCCATTTCAGATTATTATTTTTCCTTCTATGAAGCTCTCGAAAAAGCTTTCAAGGTCAACGCCCGTGCCTATGAAGCACTCAAACATATCTTCGGGCGACGCGGTTTTGTAAAGATATTTCTTATAATAATCCTGCAGTCCTTCGTAAAACTTTTCGTCGCCTATGGAGCTTCTCAGCATATCGAACATAATCATCCCCTTGCAGTAAGCTATGTTTACATATTCATAGTCGCTCACATAGTCTTTGAGGTGCCTGTTCATACTCGTGTCGTCGTCGCCGAATATCTGGTTGTATGTGGTGAAATAGTAGCGGTAAGAGCTTACGGCGCTGTTTATAAGGTCGCTTATGGAAATGCCGTAAGAGGAGTCGTATTCAAAGAACAGCGCCGCGCTGTACTCCGCCAGCCCCTCGTCCTGCCACGCGCTCTCAATCTGGTTGCTCCCCACCATTGCATACCACCATTGGTGCGCGTTTTCGTGTACAATCGTGTATATGGCGTTCTGCTCTTCAAGACTGTCGTTTATCATAGTCAGCGCGGGATACTCCATTCCGCCCGCGGCAAATCCCGTCTGCACTACGGAGAGAGTGGGGTAGACGTATTCCCCGAACTTTCCGCTGAAAAACTCAAGGCTTGCCACGGCGGCGTCCAGCTTCGCCTGCGCGGAAGAGTCGTCATAGTAGTAGTAAGTCACCTGCACGCCGCCCGACTCTGCGGTGAGTGTGCTGAATTGGTCTGACAGCACAAGGCAGAAGTCGCGCGCCTTATTCAGTTCATAGCACAGCGCGCCGTCCTCCGCGGTGCCGGTAAGCTGACCGCTCGCCGCCGCGGTGTAGCCTTCGGGCAGAGTAATCTCCACGCGGTAATCGGCTATGTCCGAAAGGAACGGGTCGCCGTCGTTGTAGTAGACGCACTCATAGAACGCTCCGTCCTGCCATACGCACGCCACGGGGTAGAAGTTGCCCAGATTCACCGTATGTTCTGTTATCCCCGTGCGGTGGTTTACCTCCGCCAGAACGAGTACATAGCTTATCGTAAGCGTGCGGCTCTGTCCGTCTTTGAGCGGGGAGGATAGGTTGGCGTACAGCACGTTCATATCCTCGCCGCCCACCTCCCAGGAGTCGCAGCCGTCCACGGCGGTTATCTGCATTTCCCCGTAGCTCGTGCCGCCGTAGTAGGCGTCGGGCTGATAGGTCCCCGAAACGGGTTTATAAAGGGCGTCCTGTCTGTATGCGTTTCCGTACAGGTTAAACGCCAGCTGTTCAAGCGTGGTTCCCGTGTCGTTTACGTAAGTCACGGCGCACTCGGCCGTAAGCGTACCCGCCTCGTCGTCATAGACGCAGTCTATATCGTAAGAGGTGCGCGCCTCGTCTGAAGCGCACGCCGCCGCGGGCAGCAGGGCGAACGCGGCGCACAGTATGAGAAGAAATACTATACACTTTTTCATAGTAGAATATTGTATGCCGCACCGCGCCCGACCTTGACGGTTTTTTTCACACAATAAAAATTTCTGCAATAAAATGGTAGGGTATGAAGATATGCGTAGCGGCGGACGCCTGCGACAGGCTGCCGGATTGCGACCTTGCCATATACGGCTTCGGCTGGCTGGGGGAGGTCGATTATGAGAGCGAACTTTCAGGCAGAACGGATAAATTTGAAGAAGCCGCCCGCCTTTCCCGCACAGGCGGCTGCGGCGTGGTGTGCGCGTGTAAAACGCTGTCGCGCGGGGCGATGAGGAAGTCTGCGGCCGTGGCCTACCGCGGAAAACTTCTCGGCATATCCGATATGAACCATGTGCTGGACGGGGAGGACTACAAGAGCGGGGCATATCTCGGCCTGTATTCCATAGGCGGGTACAAGGTGGGGATATGTATTGAAAACGACCTGTACTTCCCCGAAGGTCTGCGCGCGCTGGCCTCCTGCGGGTGCAACGTGGTGGCGGCGGTGACGGAGGAACTCAGGGATTTTATGCCTCCCCTTCTGTGCAGGGCCTACGCCTATCTGTACGGCGTGCCCATAGTAATGTGCGCGGGAAAGGCGGCCTACTTTGCCGAAACCACGGGCGAGATTGCCGGCTCCGTTCAGCCCGTGACTATGTTTGAAACCAATCCGCAGAACAACTACAGGCTGGCGACTTCCCGCATACGCGGCCTTTCGGGCGGGGAACGGGCCGATTACTGAAAATATCGGCCGTATTTGGCCGCCAAAAGCGGGAAACCGCTTGTAATTTTTGCCGCCGTTTGCTATAATATAATATGCAAAAATGTCAGCGGATAATTTTACGCTGAACAAACGGGGACAGGCGGTGTTTTTATGCTCAGTATGACGGGTTACGGCAGGGGCGAATATAAGAGGGACGGGATAGAACTCACCGTTGAGATAAAGACGGTGAATAACCGCTATCTTGACGTGTCCATAAAGTGCCCAAAAATATTTGTATCCTATGAGGAAGTTATGCGCTCCGCCATACGCGAAAAACTTACGCGCGGCCACGCCGACGTCTACGTCAGCCTTGCGGACAAGCGGGAGCGCGCAAGAAGCCTGTATCTGGACGAAGCTGCCGCGGCCTCTTATGCGGCGGCGGCAAAGAGGATTTCCCAAATTGTGCCGGAGGCGGCATGTGATTTGACGGTTACCTCGATTATGCGCTTCCCCGACGTGATTATGCGCGAGGAGGGGCATGGCGCGGACGACGAACTTATTGCCGCGCTGGACGCCGCGCTCTCGGCGGCCCTTTCAGGCCTCAACGCAATGCGCCTTAAAGAGGGGGAAAAGCTCAGGGCGGATATGCTCTCGCGAATGGATACCATAGAGCGGCTCGTGGGCAGCATTGCCGAACGCGCGCCCTCCGTTGCCGAAGATTACAGGCAGCGCCTTGCGGAAAAAATTAAAAAGTATCTTGACGGCGTCACCGTGGACGAGGGTAAGTTCCTCACGGAGGTGGCCCTGTTTGCCGACAGGAGCAACATAGACGAAGAACTCACCCGTTTAAAGTCGCATACGGAACAGTTCAGGGACATATGCAAATCTGCGGTGGTGGGCAGGAAGCTGGACTTTCTCGTGCAGGAGTTCAACAGGGAGGCCAACACCATCTGTTCAAAGAGCAACGACATAGCAATAACGCGCTTCGGGCTTGAGCTTAAAAACGAGATTGAAAAGGTGCGCGAACAGGTGCAGAATGTGGAATAAATGTTTGGCGGTGATGTTAAAATGAACAGAAACGTACTCGCCGTCGTGTCTGGCCCGTCGGGCGTCGGCAAGGGAACGGTGCTTGCGGAGGTGCGGCGGCTCCGTCCCGACATAGAGGAGAGCGTTTCCTGCACTACCCGCGCTCCGCGCGAAGGGGAGAGGGACGGCAGGGATTACTTCTTTATCTCCCGCGAAAGGTTTGAAGAGATGATAAGCTGCGGCGAACTTCTGGAATATTCAGGGCACTTCGGCAACTTCTACGGCACGCCGCGCGCCTTTGTGGAAAAGAAGCTTGAAACTTCCGACGTTTTGCTTGAAATAGACGTGAACGGCGCGCTCAACGTAAAAGAGGCTTACCCTGACGCCGTGCTGATAATGATTCTTCCGCCCTCTATGGAGGAACTTAAAAGGCGGCTTAAGGCGCGCGGGACTGAGAGCGACGAAAAGATTGAACAGCGCACGGCGCGGGCGGAGTATGAACTCTCCCGTAAGGACAGTTACGACTACTCCGTCATAAACGACGACGTTCAGCGGGCCGCGGGCGAAATTCTTGATATTATAAGAAAGGAAAAGGAGGCATAATTATGATAAACAAACCTGCTGTAGACGAACTTTTGATAAAACTTTCGGCGGACGGTCATCAGGCTTCCCGCTATGAACTGTGCGTGGTTGCGGCAAAGCGCGCCCGCCAGATTATTGAACAGAACAGCGGAAAGGAGCTGCCATCCAACACAAAGGAAATAACCCTCGCCTGTTACGAGATAGGAAACGGCAAGGTTATCAGCGTCAAGGACTGACAGAGGTCGGAGGAGGCCCCGCCATACGCGCGGGGCTGTATTAATATTACAAAGCTTGCGCGGCGCAGTTTTGCGCACGGAGGTCTATGTACGCACAGGTAATAGTGGATATTGCCCACAGTCAGGTGGACAAGATATTTGAATATTCCTGCGGGGAGGATATATCCGCGGGCAGCCGCGTAAAGGTGCCGTTCGGCGGCAGACTGATAGACGGCTTTGTGGTGGGGCTCTCGCGGGATAGCGCCTATCCGCCGGAAAAGATAAAGCCGATAGCCGCGGTTTACTCCGAACCTCCCGCGCTCGTGGAGGAGTGCTTCGCGCTGATGAACTCCGTCTCCGCGCGCTACCGCGTGCCGAAGGCGGTGTGTCTGAGGCTCTTCATTCCGTCGGAGATGCGCCTCGGAAAGGTGCGCGAGGCCTTCAGAAAGGTAGTAGTGTACGCCGGGGCGGATATAGCGCTTTCAAAGGCGGCGAAAAAACAGGCGGAATTTCTTCATTTCCTTAAAGAGCGCGGCGAATGTGACTTCACCGCC
Organism: uncultured Clostridia bacterium; assembly: GCA_965120435.1. Classification (GTDB taxonomy): domain Bacteria; phylum Bacillota; class Clostridia; order Christensenellales; family Borkfalkiaceae; genus Coproplasma. The sequence goes on along the minus strand of CBCPNE010000013.1, from coordinate 608 downwards.
GCGTGCGAAAAGTTCGGCAGGGGCGCTGTGAATTCCGTAGTGGAAAAGGGGGCCGCCGAGGTAAAAAAAGTGCGCGTGCAGCGCAGCCCGCTGCCGCAGGCGGACGGGGAGGAAGCCTCCAGACAACTCACCCCCGCCCAGTCTGCCGCGCTTGAAAACATACTTGAATCAGACCGCCGCGTACACCTCATCCACGGCGTCACGGGCAGCGGCAAGACGGAAATTTATCTGAACGTAATACAAAACGCGCTCTCGCGCGGCAAGACGGCCATATTCCTCGTCCCTGAAATTTCCCTCACCCCCCAGATGCTTATGCAGCTCAGGCGGCGCTTCGGCGAAAAGGCGGCCATACTTCACAGCGGCCTGTCCGCGGGGGAGCGGTTTGACGAGTGGTGGAGGCTCAGGACGGGCGAGGCGCGCATAGCCATAGGCGCGCGCAGCGCGGTGTTTGCTCCGCTGGAAAACATAGGCGCGATAATTATGGACGAGGAACACGACGGCTCTTACTTCAGCGAATCGGCGCCGCGCTACTCCACGCTGGAAGTTGCGCGTATGAGGGCGGAGTACAACGACTGCAAGCTTGTTCTCGGCAGCGCAACGCCCTCTGT
>CBCPNE010000012.1:0-2927 GCA_965120435.1 uncultured Clostridia bacterium | reverse complement strand
AGGGGGGTTGCTGTTTTGTGTGTATGAGTACTCTGCCTGTTTGGAGGGGGGAGAGGTGGGGGCGAACGCGATCCTTCCCCCGCTATTTTTATGTAAAAAATGCTTGAAGCGTCACAAGAAAAATGATATAATCATAAAAAGCTGTGACATTTTCTGTTATATAATAATGCGCACACCCGTTTTCTGAGTTTTTCGGGTGGGGGAGGAGATGAAAAAAGTGGACCTGTTTGACAAAATTCCAAAGAACTTTAACTATCAGATTTCCAGGCAGGCGAGGCAATCGGGGCACTATCCCTATTTCCACACGCTGTATTCCGGGCAGGACGCCGTCGTTAATATGGAGGGCAGGCGAACTGTTATGCTCGGTTCAAACAACTATCTCGGCCTTACAAACCACCCTGAAGTAAAGGCGGCGGGCATAGCCGCCATTGAAAAGTACGGCAGCGGATGTTCGGGCTCGCGCTTTCTTAACGGCACTCTGGATTTGCACGTTGAGCTGGAGAGGGATATAGCGGAATTTCTGCATAAGGACGGCGCAGTCACTTTCGGCACCGGCTTTCAGTCCAACCTGGGCATAATAGGCGCTCTGGCGGGAATGGGCGACGTGATTTTGTGCGATAAGGAAAATCACGCCAGCATATATGACGGCTGCCGCCTGAGTTACGCCAAACTTGCCAGATACAACCACAGCGATATGGACGACCTTGAACGCCGCCTTGCGGCCGCGCCCGAAAGCGCGGGCAAACTGATTGTGACCGACGGCGTGTTCAGTATGAGCGGCGACATATGCAAACTGCCTGAGATTGTCGCCCTTGCAAAAAAGTACGGCGCAAGGGTTATGGTGGACGACGCGCACGGGCTTGGCGTGCTGGGCGAAGCCGGGCGCGGCACTGCAGAATACTTCGGCCTTGAAGATGAAGTGGATATAATTATGGGTACCTTTTCAAAGTCGCTCGCAAGCCTCGGCGGTTATATGGCTGCCCGTGAAGATGTGGTGGAGTACGTCCGCGTAAATTCCCGTCCGTTCATTTTCAGCGCGAGTATGACGCCCGCTTCTGTATGTTGCGCGCGCGCCGCTCTGTCAATTTTAAAGAGGGAGCCGGAGCGCGTAAAGCGGCTGTCTGACCTGAGCGCGTATATGCGCCGCCGTCTCAGGGAGCTGGGGGTGCCCATAATTGAGAGCCTGACGCCAATCATACCCATATATACCTATGAAAACGACAGGACGTTCCTTGCGTGCAGACTGCTTTCAGAGAGGGGAGTGTACGTCAACCCCGTAATCGCGCCCGCCGCGCCCGCGGGGCAGTGCCTGCTGCGCACAAGCTATACGGCCGCCCATACGGAGGAACTTCTGGACGAGGCCGCCGTAAAAATAAGGGAAGTGCTTGACATAGCAGGGAATATGCAGAGCAATGTATGAATGTAAGCTGCGTTTACAGAAAGCCAAAACAAAAAGCCCCTTTACGGGGCTTTTTGTTTTGGCGGAGAGAGAGGGATTCGCGCCTTTGGCGGCGCGCCACGGCAAACAGCGGGTGTCCGCTGTTTGGTTTGCGTATATATCCCCGATAATTTTTTATCCGCACGCAAACCGCTCTCTCCCGTTCGCGTCTCCGCCCTCGAAGCCCTCTCTGTTGCAACATACTCGCCAAAAAAAGAAGGAGTACCCAAATGACTCCTTCTTTTTTTGGCGGAGAGAGAGGGATTCGAACCCCCGGAAGCTTTCACTTCAACGGTTTTCAAGACCGCCGCATTCGACCACTCTGCCATCTCTCCATATTTAATTTTATGCGGTCAGCCGAATTACTTTAACAGACGCATAAACTTTTGTCAAATATTTGCGCGGGACGGGCAAAGTTTTGCCATACGCACTATAATTGCGGCATATTGCCGCGCATTTTTGTAATCAACTCAACTCTTTAATCTTATTTATGGCTGCAATGCGGCTGTCTACCCCCAGCTTTAAATAGATAGAGCTTATATAGTTGCGCGCCGTGCCGTCTGACAGTTTTATGGCGGAAGCTATCTGCCTGTTGGTGAAACCGTCGGCAAGCATAAGCGCGATATCTACCTCTCTGTCTGAAAGACCGAATGTCTTTTTGAGCTTTATCTGCCTGTCGGAAGAAACGAGCATTGCTGCGTCTGTTATCTTTTTGGCGATTTTAGAGGGCAGAATGGTATCGCCGTCGTAAGCGTTTTTGATAGCGTCTATAAGGGCGGTAGCGCCTATATCCTTTAACAGGTAGCCGCTGGCGCCGTTATTTATGCCGCTTAAAATATAGTCGCTGTCGTCGAAAGTGGTTAATATAATTATCTTTATTTCGGGGCAGGACTCCTTTATGCGCTTTGTGGCTGCAACGCCGTTCATTTCGGGCATGCGCACGTCCATAAGGATTACGTCCGGTTTGAGCGTCTGCGCCATTTCCACCGCCTGCAACCCGTCGTGAGCAATGCCGCATACCTCTATTTCGTCGCACGTTTCAAGTACGCTTTTTATGCCTTCGGCAAGAATTATCTGGTCGTCGGCAAGCATTACTTTTATCATAAAATACCTCGTCTGCGCGTTATGCGCCTTTGTTATTTGCGGCATATTGCCGCCTGAATTTAACTTTCGGGAATAAAGACAGCGACTTCGCAGCCCTCTCCCTCTTCGCCTGAGATACGCATTACGCCGCCGAACTCTTCTGCCTTTTCGCGCATACTTTTAAGACCGTAGCCCTCTTTGAAGTCAGCGCCCAGACCGCTGCCGTTATCTGAAACGAGCAACGAGATTTCTCCCCGAACCTTTTTAAGTTCCACATAAAAGGCGCTCGCCCCGCCGTGCCTCAATCCGTTGGATATGCACTCCTTCAAGCTGTTGCACAGAAACCGCGTCCGCCTCGGGTCGGCGGAGATATCCTCTAAATCGCACCTTATCTTTATATCGGCGG
>CBCPNE010000011.1:0-6262 GCA_965120435.1 uncultured Clostridia bacterium | reverse complement strand
TGCAATTACAAAGCGGGCGGGCGGCGCATTTGCGCCGCCCGCTCTCTGCATATTATCTTAATAATATCACTGCTTAATATTATAACCACTTAATAATATCGCCGCTCAAAGTTTTTTATAGTAAATTTTGCAATATAGGGGGCGGAATTTCTTGCCGTCCGCGCCTCGTCTTTTTAGCTTTCGGTCGGCGCTCAGCGCCAAAAAGTCGTAATCTTCATACCCCTCCTCGCTTGTAAAGGACTGCAATTTTATATAAATGCCGCTCGCCTTCTTTTTGCGCGCGGTGTGCCGTTCCCTGCCCTTGAATATGGTCATAAGCGTAAGGCCGTCTATGTCGCCCTCTTCAAAGGGGGCAAAGCAGGCCTCTGCTATATTTTTTTCTACGCCTTCCGCCGTCTGTGCGCCGTTAAGTTTTTTAAGTTGCCGTCTTTTCATATGAGCCATTCTATCACATATTTAACCAAAAGTAAACCGCCGCGTCAGGCTGTGCGGCGGTTGCAAATACAATCATTTTTCAAATTTTTCTGCCACTTTCACAAGCAGGTCGCGTATGGGCAGGTGCTGCGGGCAGTGGCTTTCACACGCGCCGCACTTTATGCAGTCTGAGGCCTTCCCGTGGGAACGGGTGTAATTTTCATAATAGTTCAGCTGCGTCGTCCAGCCCTTGCGGTTTTCTATAACATCAAGATTGTAGAGGGAGAAGTAGTCCGGTATAGGAATGACCGCCGGGCAGTTCTCCGTGCAGTAGCGGCATACCGTGCAGGCAATGGCGCCCGTACTCTTTATGGCCGCCGTCGCCTTTTTCAGGGTCTGCAGCTCTCCCTCGTCCAGGGGTCGGAAGTCGTCTATCGTCTTCGTGTTGTCCTCCACCTGCTCAAGACCGTTCATTCCGGAAAGCACCATAAATACGCCGTCCAGCCCCGCGGCAAATCTCAACGCCCAGGAGGGTATGCTCATATCGGGGCGGTGCGCCTTTAGCAATGCGGCGGCCTCTTCCGGTAGATTTACCAGCGTGCCGCCCTTCAAAGGCTCCATAACTATTACAGGCTTGCCGTGCTTTCTTGCAACTTCCCAGCACTTTTCCGACTGTACGCCGTGACTGTCCCAGTCCAGGTAGTTTATCTGCAGCTGCACAAAATCAACGTCGGGGTGGGCGGTGAGTATTTCTTCCAGAAGTTCGGGCGTATCGTGGAAGGAAAAGCCGTAATGTTTTACTTTGCCCTGTTCCTTGAGCTTTCTCACAAACCCGAAGGCGTCAAGCTTACAGGCCGTTCCGTAATCGCCTGAATTGATGTTGTGCAACAGATAGTAGTCAAAGTATTCAACCCCGCATTTTTCAAGCTGTTCGTTGAATATCCGCGGCATATCTTCGGCCTTTTCAAGCGAAAAGGTCGGCAGTTTGGTGGCCAGTTTAAAGCTCTCGCGGGGGTAGCGCTTCACAAGGCACTCTTTCACCACAAGTTCGCTTGTATATTCGTGGTAGAGGTACGCGGTGTCAAAATATTCAAAGCCGCGCTCCATAAAAGTATCCACTATTTTTTTAACAAGTTCAAGGTCTACGTCGGTGCGGTCCTCGCTCCTCAGCGGAAGCCGCATCATTCCCATACCGAGTTTCTTCATAATTTTACCTCCGTTTGCGCGGGCGGAGAGTACGCGCAGAGTACGCTTAACGGCCGCCACCGCCTCGTCGGGGCCGTCGATATATCTCACCGTCTGTTCCATAGGGCACTGCCCCGTGCCGTCGCGGTTTACTATAACGTCGGTTTCCCGTCCGCAGGTATATTTCACGCCGTACTTTTCAAACACGGCTCTTGCGCCGCCGCTTATAAGTTTTGCATAAACTTCCTTCACGCCGCCCTTCACCATAATAAGGGCCGCAGCTTTGCCCACTACCTTGTCCGCAACGCTCGCTCCGCGCAGAATATCGCCGCTTTCAAGCAAGTTCAGAAGTCCGCCCACCCCGCGGGAAGAGAGGGTGATTTCCCTTTCTCCGTTCACCACGGCCGCGGAGCTGTCCCTGAGCAGTGCCCTTGCGCGTTCAATCTCTGTCATGTTTCACCGCAAGCGAAAGCAGTACCACAATCACGGGCACCGCGGCCGCCTGAATGTACAGGCCGGTGAGGCCGCTCTCTATTACAGACCACGCCGCGCCCGCGCTCTGACCGAAGATTACTGCCGAAATAAAGTAAACAAGTCTTCCTGCAATCTGCGCGCAGATGACCGCGGGGAAGGCCCACAGCGCGTTCTTTTCAATTTTTCTGCTGAAAAGTCCGCTCACAAGTCCGAATACGGCGAGTTCGGCTGCCATAAAGGGCAGTCTTGCCGCGGCGGGCATTGCCGCGTCTGCAAACAGAGAGGTAAAGCAAAAGCTTACAACGGGTGAGAGCGCTCCCACGCCGAGGCCCCACCGCCAGCCTAAAATACAGCCTGCAAGAAGGGCGGGGGCGTACATAGGCAGATATACCGTGCCTGCGGCGCTGCCGCCTACGGCGTGCGCTATCTGTGGCAGGACTGCCGCCAGCGCCACAAACAGAACGGACAGCGCGCCCTTGACGGTTATTCTTACCGCTGCGCTCCTGTTTTTTAAAATAGCGTCAAGCATAAAAACTCCTCATATTAATGTTTTATCATTATGCACATTATATAGTATGAAGTATGCTTTATGTCAAGCGGTAAAGCAAAATTTTTTCCGCCGCCCCCGGCGGCGTGGCCTGCGCGGCGGCGCGCAGAGGAGGAGGAAAATAAAAAATATGTTGCAAGCGTGTGGCTTATGTGCTAAAATTGTTGCACAGATATTTTAAACGGGAGTCTTACAAGTGGAAGAATTCTGGGAATCGGTAAAGAATTATTTCAGCAACTTTGCGTCGGACGGCGGGCTGACTATAGTGCGCACCATAGCTTTCGCCGTACTCGGACTGGTCATATTGAAGATAGTCCAGGGCATAACCAGGCGCGTTGCGCTCAGGAGCAAGCTGGACAACGCCGCCGCAACGTTCGTAATATCCATAATAACGGTTGTGCTGTACATTGCGCTGGTAATCGTAATAGTCAGCTCGCTCGGCCTCTCTACGGCGGGCATAATAGCGGCGTTCTCGGCGATAGCTCTCGCCATAGCCCTCGCGCTGCAGGACAGCCTTGCAAGCCTTGCAAACGGCGTAATAATAATTTTCACCAAGCCGTTCAAAAAGGGCGACCTTGTGGAAATTAACGACGTAGAGGGTATCGTGCAGGACATACGCCTGTTCAATACAAAGATTCTGACTACCAACAATGAAGAGGTAATCATTCCAAACAGCGACATACTCTCCAAGACGGTAACCAATGAGAGTACTATGCCGCTGCGCCGCGTGGAAATCGACTTTTACCTGCCGTATTCGGCGGACGCCGTCTGTGTGCGGGCGCAGATTCTTGAAAAAATGGGGCAGAACCACGACATTTTAAGGACGCCCGCGCCCTCCGTCAGCATAGACAGCTTCGGCGAGGACACCGTGGCGTGTACCGCGTATGCGTGGGCTTCCGGCTCTGCCTACGGAAGCGCAAAGGGCGCAGTGAAGGAGATTATCTATTCGGTGATAAAGGAAAACCGCGCCGAGCCTTCTTCAAGGCGCGTTCAGGTAAACCTGTCAGGCGAAAAGCGGGAGGCGGCAGATGAGTAATCTTATTATGGCGGCGGAATGGGACGTAATACTTGAATATATTATATACGCGGTGATAATAGTGGTGTGCGTGGCGCTGCTTATACTCATAAGAAAGCACAACAGGCTGCCCAGGCACCCCGAATTCAAAAAGAGGATAGAGGGGCTCCTTGAACGGATAGACGCGCTTTCCGGCGAGGGCGGCTGCGAAAAGAAATACGACTTTATCAAACAGCTTACGCGTGCGCTCTATGTTGCGGACAAGCTCAACTATACCGCCACGGTTATGGCGGAAAAAGAGCGGGACGGCGACATAGGCAGGGTTGCATCCGCGCTTGACGCCGCCCGCAACGAGCTTGTGCAGTACAAGTACGGACGGCGTGATAGGACGGACGGCGAGGGAATTGCGGCCGCGGCCGAAAAGGTGCGCGCCGCCGTCGATATTATGGACAGGGTTATAGAGCGCGACAGCGCAATAAAAGCGCGCAAGGCAAAAAAATAACGGATAGCGGCCCGCCGCAAGGCGGGCTTTTCGTCATTCCTGAACACTTCGTAAAAAAATATTTAGATTTCTAACCTTTTTGCGTTTAAAAAGTCTTGCCCGGTGTTATAAATAAAGTGAAAAGAACCTTGGTAAATACCCCGGGCCTTTAATAAAACTTAAAGGAGCATAAAGGATTATGAAAAACTATTTGCAGAAAAGAAATTCTTACATGCGCGACCCGTTCTTTGACGTGTTTGACGACTTTTTCAAACCTATGTTCTATGACGACAGGCTTGACAGTATGCGCACAGACATAAAGGAAGTGGAAGACGGTTATCAGCTGGAGATTGAAATGCCCGGTTTTGCAAAGAGCGACATAAAGGTTTCGCTTGAAGACGGTTATCTTACGGTCAGCGCGCAGAAAAGCGCCGGACGGGAAGAGGGCAAGGAAAAGAACGAAAAGTATATCCGCAAGGAGTGCAGCGTATCCTGCCAGCGCAGCTACTACGTCGGGGAAGATGTAGAGCAGCAGAACGTAAAGGCGAAATATGAAAACGGTATGCTTACGCTGTCCATACCCAAGGTTGAGCAGAAGAAGCTGCCCTCCAGAAATATAGACATAGAGTGAGGTGGAGGAATGAAGATTTTTGCAAGGGCGCACGGGCGCGCTGAAACGGGAGCGGCGGAGGATACCCCGCCCGTAAAGTAAAGCCCGCCCCTTACGCGGGCGGAAAGTTGTCATAAACGCGCCGCAAGGCGAAGAATAACAGTAAATCTCTCCTTAAAAAGCGCAGGGGCTTCGCAATCTATGCGAAGCCCCTGTTCTTATGCAATTTTCTGCGTCTGCAAAGCAGTGTATAAAGCGGCGTATAGCGCAAACAATCGGGGGAAACATACTTGAGGACATTCCCTGACTGAGGGGCTTTTTTCCGTTTTAAAGCGCAGCATATCTTGTAAAGCCGGCACGCATATGCTATAATAAAAGCGGCGTATAAGACATTAATTATATAGTAAAGGATGGGGCAATGAAAAGATTAATCAACAAAATATCGCTGATAATGGCGGCCGCGTTTTCGGCAATGACTTTCAGCACGATATTCGCCGCATGCTACAATAGCGGCGAAACAAACGACGGCGATGATACCGAAGATACCGAAAACACGTCTATAGCCGTACTCTATACCAACGACGTGCATTGCGAATTTGATTCGGGTGACGACAGCATGGGGCTTACGGGGCTTGTAGGCTACAAGTATGCAATGGAACAGATTTATGACGGCGTGACCATGGTAGATGTGGGCGATTTTATTCAGGGCAAGGCAATAGGCACCATATCCGACGGCTTATATCCCGTAATGCTCCGCAATTTTGCGGGCTACGACTACGGCACGCTCGGCAATCACGAGTTCGACTACGGCATGGATACGCTCCTGGGCGAAGACGGCCTGGCGGAACTTTCCGACATGACGTACCTCTGCTGTAATTTTATCGACCCTGAAACGGGCGAGGCAGTTTTTCAGGAATACGCGCTTGAAGACTACGGCGAAATCACCGTAGCTTACGTCGGCGTCGCCACTCCCGAAACAATCTATAAATCCACCCCCGCATACTTCCAGAACGACGACGGCGAGTACATATACGATTTCTGCGCGGGCAATGACGGGCAAGCCCTCTACGACAGAGTGCAGAGGAGCGTGGACGCGGCCATTGCAGAGGGCGCCGACTATGTGATAGTTCTTTCCCACCTCGGCATAGAGGAGGGCTCCGAACCCTACCGCTCGACCGACCTCATTGCCAATACCACCGGCATAGACGTGGTACTCGACGGCCATTCCCATTCGGTAATAGAGGGGCAGTATGTCCAAAATATCGACGGCGACGAAGTGTTGCTCTCCTCAACGGGTACCCAGCTTGCCAACGTGGGCAAACTTGTCATAGACACAAACGGCACCGCAGCCAAAGATGACGACGTGGTAACCACACAGCTTGTTTCGGCAGAAGAGGTAAATTCCACGGCGGAATATTCCCAAAACACCATGTCATACCTCATGGGTCTGTACCTTGATTCAATAGAGGCGCAGTACCAGGATCTGCTCGGCGAAGTAGTTGGCTCGTCCTCGGTAGAACTCTCCATGTACGGCGA
>CBCPNE010000010.1:0-3959 GCA_965120435.1 uncultured Clostridia bacterium | reverse complement strand
GTCTGCGACAGCTCGCACGCGAGAGCCTCCGTTGAAACGCCCGAAAATTTATCGCAAACCAGAAGCTGTTCGTCGGCATATATTACGCGGTGACTTTCCGCCGCCTCCTCCTTGGGGGTGGTGTAGTAGACGACCTCATCGCCGACATTGAGGGCGGCGTCCGCCCCCGCGCGCACGCCGTTCACCTTTATATCCCTGCGGCGGACAAGGTGCGAAAAGGCAAAACTGCCCTGCGGATAGACGCTGTCTGTAAAAGTTTTTAAATTTGCAGCGGCTGTGACAGTAAATTTTTTCATAGCGAGAATAAAAAGTAAATCAGATATGCCGTTATAAAAGCAGCAAGCAGTTGTAACAAAAAATATTTTGCCGTAAAGGCAAGGCCGACCTCTTTGCACGAGGCCGAAAAGGCCGATATGCAGGCGGGGCAGAGCAGCAAAAAGGCGCTTGCAGCCAGCCCTGAGGCGAGCGACAGCCCCGCGCCCTGCGGCATAAGCATCGATATGGTGGCGGCCACGTTCTCCTTGGCGGCAAAGCCGGAAATCATTGCGTAGGCAAGCCGCCAGTCTGAAAAGCCCATCGGCCTGAACAGCGGCAGCAGCGCACGCGATATGCACGCGAGCATGCTCTCCTCCACCTCGCACGGAACAAAGCCGAACGTGAAGTTTGAAAGCACCCACGACGCAATGCAGAACAGCATAACCGCGGTGGCCACTTTAATTATAAAGCCTTTGAGATAAAAACACAACTTTTTTGCCACGGCGGCGGACGACGGGAAGGCTATGGGCGTTATTTCAGACAGCAGCTCTTCCCCCTCGCCCCTGTACAGCTTTGCCGCCGCAAGACTTATCAGCACCCCGGCAAAGTAGAACGCGCATATCACGGGAAAGGGGTTTGAAAAGAGCGGCGAAAGAAAGGTGAGAAAGACGGGCATCTTTGCCCCGCACGGTATAAACGGAAGGGCGGCAACCGTGCGCTTCTGCGTATTCTTTTCTGAAAAGCCGCGCGTGGTGAGAATCGCCGCCGCCGTACAGCCGAAACCGGATATGAGCGAAAAGGCCGCGCGGCCTGAAAGCTTCACCTTTTCAAACACGCCGTCCGTAGCAAAGGACAGCGCGGACATTATTCCGCTTTCGTCCAGAACGGTAAGAAAGAGATACAGAATAAACAGCTGCGGTATAAAAGACAGCACCCCGCCCGCGCCGCCTATTATGCCGTCGCACACGAGAGAGCGCACCTTTCCTTCGGGCAGCAGGGAGGCAACCGCGCCGCCGAGTTTTTCTGAGATAAGCTTTTCCGTAAGCTCCTTCAAAGCGTCCCCCGGCATAGACGGAAAGAACGCCATAAAAAACATAAAGATTACCGCGGCGATAAAAAATGCCAGGGCAAACCAGCTGTTGTAAAACAGCTTTTCCGCGCGCGTGAGGGCAAGATTGCCCCCGTAATATACCTCATTCAACGGCACATTCTGCGGAGCGCGCGAACAGAAAAAGCCCTCCTTCAATATCTCTTTCAGCTCCCCCACGCCGTCCGCGACGGGTACGCCGAGCATACGCGAAAGCGCCGCCTTATCCAGCCTGCCGCCTCGCCGCCGAAGCAGCTTCAGCTTGGTGACGTAGACAACGCACCTGCCGTTTATAGAGATTATCCTGCGCACAAGCGCAAGCGAACTTTCCAGCGTGAGCGCGTCCACGACGCACACCGCCGCGTCGGCGCGCTCAATCTCCATTGCGGCGCTGTCCTCCTCCATAGAATAGGCGTTGAATGAGTACATCCCCGGCACGTCCGCATAGGTTATGCCGCCCACCGTCTTATAGGCGGGGCGCGTGGTGACGCCGTGCCAGTTGCCCGTTTTAAGACTGCTCCGCGTGAGGGCGTTGAAGAGCGTAGTCTTGCCCGCGTTCGGACTGCCGGCAATCACTACTTTCAAAAGCCCACCTCTATTTTATCGGCCACCGACCTGCGCGCGGCAAGCCTGACCGAACCGCACGCAAGCAGTACGCTGCTTTTACGCAGCGAATATCCGAGTACGGTTACAACCCTGCCGCTGTAAAAACCGAGCGCGCGCAGCCGCTCTGCCGCCGCGCCGTCCACATTCACCCTTATTATTTTGGCGCTTTCTCCCGCGCCGAGATTGAAAGCCGTCATATTTTAAAATATGTCGGAAAATGGCGGTTAATGCAAAAAGCCTGACATTGCGGTATATATGGCGGCGGGCGGCGCAAAATTGCGCCGCCCGCCCATTAGTAAGTTACCTGTTTTTATTAATCAGTTTAAGCAGTTGATATATTTGCTCCACTTCCATGCTGTCGAGCTTGTTAAGCTCTTTGATTATGTTTTTATATTCTACGGGATATTCGAGTTGGTCGTCAAAGAACTCGCCGAGGCTCATTCCGAAATAGTCGCAAAAATTCATCAGCCCCTCTACCGAGGGCATATTTTTGCCGTTTTCTATCTGATTTATATATTCCGTGCTCTGCCCCAATTCAAGGCTCAGTTTTCTTGCGGAGATTTTATGGGCAGACCGTATTTTTGCGTAGCGGTCTTTAATGAAACTTTTATCCATGACTATATTTTATAATATGTAGGCTACTAAATTACATACTTAAAATATTAATCACTTGACATACATATTTATAGTATGTATAATTTAAATATAAATATTAATTTAAGGAGGCGAAATATGAAAACAAAAAGGAAAAAAGCCCCGTGTATACTTGCGGTTGTGCAATGTATAATATTGATTGCGGCAGGAATTGCATTGGGTTTTGTTACCGGAAGTTCAGACAGTCCTATAAATATAATCTTCCCCGCTATTTTTTCTGCCTATGGCATTCTTATTCTTATTTTCGGCATAATCAGCCTGAAACACAGGGCAGGGGCAATACTGTTACTGATATTTTCAATTTTCGGCAATATGGCAATGATTTTCGGCATTATAGGCGGCGCGATTGGTATTGCAGATAACCCACAGAAAAATGCGCAGGATTCGCCTGAAGCGGTAACCGCAAATGAGGGCAATTTCAGCCAAACCGCAAGCTCAGTATATGTTGCCGACAGCCCGCAGACCGATAACGGGCAACCCTCGGCATACAGCAATGAAACCAAAAACGAGGCCGACTATGGCGAAAATAATCGCGAAGCTGCCTCGCGCCTTCGCCTTGACGTATACGATACTATTGTGAGCAACAAAGACTGGAAGGCGTTCCGCAAAGGCGCTTCCGAAGAAGAGCTTGCCACACTCGCCATCGGCTCGCGCTATCGTCTTGAGAGCGTATCGTTCTATGTAAAAGCCGTAATATCCGTGGTGGGTATGATTTTCTCCATTGCATTCGGTATCAGTTGTTTCAGCAATTTTGGCATATTTGCAATATTCGTACTCGTTGGCGGATATATATTTTTCAATCTGCTTGCGAGCAAACTCATAGGCTACTCGAATACATACAGCAGCTGTTACAGAAAAATATCTAAAGAAAAGCGGGAATTTGTAGACAGGTTGTTCAAAAAAAATATTTGGCTGAATTTAATCAGAAGTATAGTTCTGCTGTTTTTAAATATTATAACTATCCCCTATAAGTTTATACTTATGGCTATCGAAATACTTATACCGCCCGCCAAAAACTGGGCTATTGCACACGGCAGTGATGCCGGCGCCGTAATAACAATGCCCAAGGGGTATGATATAGGCTGCCTTGGCGCTCTGGGGAATTATTATGCTTCCTGCACATTCGGAAACGCGTGGGAAGAGCATTTAGATAATCAGGAAAGAGAACGGCTTTCGAAATATAAGAAATACACCTATATAGATAAATATGGCGTGGAACAGACGGCATATTCTGACGACGAAACGCACTTTTATTCTTCGCCAAACAGTAGAATTGAAGTGGGTACAAGCAACGACAACGGAAAGACTATAATCCCCAAGTAATTATTGTGGCGGGGGGGGGGGAGGGGGGGGCGGC
>CBCPNE010000009.1:0-4339 GCA_965120435.1 uncultured Clostridia bacterium | reverse complement strand
AAGGCGCGTATATCCACAAATATAAAGGTGCGCTTTACCGATGTTGCCGGCGCAGAAGAGGAAAAGCTGGAGCTTGCAGAGATAGTGGAATTCCTGAAGCAGCCCAAAAAGTTCTCTGATTTGGGTGCGCGCATACCTAAGGGTGTGCTGCTTGTAGGTCCTCCCGGAACGGGTAAAACGCTGTTTGCCAAGGCTGTTGCAGGTGAGGCGGGCGTGCCGTTCTTCTCGGTTTCCGGTTCAGACTTTGTTGAAATGTACGTGGGCGTCGGCGCCTCGCGTGTGCGCGACCTCTTTGATATGGCTAAAAGGAATCAGCCGTGCATAATCTTCGTCGACGAAATTGACGCGGTGGGCAGACACAGGGGCGCAGGCCTTGGCGGCGGCAACGACGAAAGGGAGCAGACGCTCAACCAGATACTCGTGCAGATGGACGGATTCGAGTCAAACGAGGGCGTAATTGTAATGGCGGCGACCAACCGTGCGGACATTCTTGACCCCGCGCTTATGCGTCCGGGAAGATTCGACAGGCAAATTTATGTAAACCTCCCCGACGTAAAGGGTAGGGAACAGATATTAAAGGTACACGCGCGCAACAAGCCGCTTGCACCCGACGTCAACTTCAAGACGATTGCAAGAATAACGAGCGGCTTTTCCGGGGCCGACCTTGCAAACCTTCTGAATGAGGCTGCCATTCTTGCCGCAAGGGCGAACAAGAAGTTTATAGGCAACCAGGAACTCTACGAGGGCGTAAATAAAGTCCTTATGGGCCCTCAGAAGAAGAGCAGGGTGGTGACCGAGAGCGACAAGCGTATAACCGCCTATCACGAGGCCGGCCACGCGATAGTGGCAAGGAAGTGCAAGCACTGCGACCCCGTGCAGGAAGTCTCAATAATTCCCCGCGGCAATGCGGCCGGCTATACGATGACCAGGCCTGACAGCGACGACGCGCATATGACGCGCGACAAGATAAGGGACTTTATCTGTATGGCTCTCGGCGGCAGGGTTGCCGAAGAACTGGTTATAAAAGATATTACGACGGGCGCTTCGAACGACCTGGAGCGCGTTACGGAGATGGCCAAGAAGATGGTTACCGAATGGGGTATGTCTGAAAAGCTCGGCCTTGTAACTTACGGCAGTAACTCACAGACGGTGTTCCTCGGCAAGGATATGGAAACTCACAATACCTACAGCGAGGAAACGGCGAAACTCATCGACGAAGAGATGCACGCTATAATAGACGCTGCGCACGAGCGCGCGACTAACATTCTAACGGAAAATCGCTCTGTACTTGACAATATGGCGAGAGTGCTTATTGAAAAGGAGACGATTTACTCTGAAGAAGTCGATATGTTGATGGAAGGAAAAACTTATACTGAGGTTATACAGTACATGGACGAACACGATTCGTCCCGTGCGGAGAACCCCTTCAAAAGGTATCAGTAAAGCTTTGTACGGGGAGGTGTTTCACGGGAAACACTTCCCCGCCAAGGAAGGGAAATATGGCAAAAGTTGTATCATTTACAAATAAAAAGGGCGGAGTAGGCAAGACGACTACCGTCGTGAATATGGCAGCTTACTGTGCTGACTTTGGCAAGCGGATGTTGCTTATAGACCTTGATTCGCAGGGTAACGCAACGACCGGTTTGGGCTTTTCTAAAAGCGCGCTTAAAAAATCTGTGTATAATGTGCTGGTAGACGACGAAAAGATTTCAGCCAACATTATGCCTACACAGCTGCCGCTTCTGGATATTCTGCCGGCCAACGTAGACCTGACCGGCGCGGAGGTGGACCTTGTTTACAAGAGAAACCGCGATAAGATTTTAAAGGCGGCGCTTGAGGAAGTCAAGGACCGCTACGATTACATATTTATCGACTGTCCGCCGTCGCTCGGCCTGCTCACGATAAACGCGTGGGTGGCTTCAGATTCGCTGATTATACCGCTTCAGAGCGAATATTACGCGCTGGAGGGCGTAAGCCAGCTGATGAGTACCATATCAATGGTTAAACAGCACCTCAATCCGCAGCTGCAGATAGAGGGCGTCGTTATCACAATGTACGGCGGCAGAGCCACGGTGTCAAAACAGATTGCGGCGGAGATTAAGAAGTTCTTCAAAAGCAAACTGTATGAGATTATAATTCCGCGCAACGTGCGCCTGTCGGAGGCTCCCAGTCACGGCAAGCCTATTATACTGCACGACCCCAAGTGCTTAGGCGCAAGGGCGTACAAGGCGCTTACGGAGGAGTTTTTATCCAAGCAGTAAGGCAAGGGCGCAAAAGAAAAATATTTGCGCCACAGCGTAATAGCGGGAAAAACATACGTACTTACAGGAGTATATAATATGGCAAAAGGTTTAGGTAAAGGGCTTGAGGCGCTGTTTGAAGAGACGAACGCGGCATTTGAGCAAGTCTATGAGGGAGGCAAACCCTTTGAGTTTACCGAAGAGGAGCGCAAAAATGCGCAGGACATGCCTCTTTCGCAGATTTATGCCAACCCCAACCAGCCCCGAAAGAATTTTGATGAACAGGCTCTTAAGGAACTTTCCGATTCAATAAAAAAGCACGGCGTGATTATGCCGATAGTCGTCAATGACAACAATGACGGCACTTATATGATTATCGCCGGCGAGCGAAGGTTCCGTGCGGCCAAGCTGGCGGGCAACAAGACGATACCGGTTGTTATCCGCCGCTATAACGAGCGAGAGATAAAGGAAATTTCGCTCATTGAAAACCTGCAAAGGGAGGACCTCAATCCCATAGAAGCGGCAATGGCGATGAAGCAGCTTATGACGGACTACAAGCTCACCCAGGACGAGCTTGCAGAACGCATAGGCAAATCCAGGCCTGCAGTTGCAAATACGTTGCGTCTGCTTACGCTGGCTCCGGAGGTTATAGAGCTTGTGGCCGACGGAAAACTTTCCGCAGGGCACGCCAGAACGCTTGTGCCGCTGGCCCCTGAAGACCAGGTGAGCTTTGCCCGCGACGTCGTGAAGAATGCTTCTTCGGTCAGGGAGCTTGAAAAGAAGGTACGCGCACACAATATACCGCCTGAGGTGATTGAAGACAGAAAGAAGAAGAAACGTGCGCTTGCCTCAATAGAGCTCAAAGACCTTGTGGAGAGGATGAGGTTTACGTTCAGAACAAAGGTCAGCCTTATAGGCAACGACAAGAAGGGTAGAATTTACATAGACTATTATTCAAGGGACGACCTTGACAGGATTGCTGAAATACTTGATATAATGGACAAACAGAAGTAAAATTACAGAATTTTTGTTAAGTTTTATTGTCAAATATTTAATGCAAATAAAAGTATGAAAAATGTCACATAATGTCGGAAAAGGATGTCCTCAGTGGGTAGAGAATGTTCTTCAATGGCAAGCGAGGCGACTACCGACTGAATTTGGGATAATAACCTGATAGCATAGGGCGGCGTAAAATCACTTTTTTATGTATTTATATTTCGGCGCAGCAGTGCGCCGAAATTTTTTAGCCTCATTACAGCGTTTTGCCTCCGAAAAATCGGCAAAAATTATAGTTTTTCGGCAAAAATTCTGTCTCAGAGGCTTTAAACGGGAAAATTTAGTCTAAAAACAGGCTAATATTAGCTATTGGCAATACTTACACACCATTATTCTGTATGAAAGCCTTAAAACAGCATAGTTTTGGCAATACTACAGGCAATGGGAAAAGAGGTTTAAATTTTGCGTTTTTTGATGGCGCAAGCGGAATATTTATGGATATTGAATTCAAACGACTTACTATTAACGATATTGTTGAGGCGAAGAGGTACTTTCAGACCTGTTGTTTGCACCTAAGCGACTTTTCTATGGCGTTCAAGGCAATGTGGCAGAATTACTTTACCGAGTATTTCGCCTATGTTGAAAATTGCCTGATATTCAAGGAGTACTTTCAGGGCAGGACATACTTTCATTATCCGCTTTCGCTCTGCGATGAGGCGGCAGAAGAGCGCGCCCTTGACGCGCTGGAGGAATATTGTAGGCGCAACGATATAAGATTACATTTCGCCGCAGTGCCTGCAGAAAAACTCTGTAAGATAGTTAAACGCTATGGTGCGGACCTAACTATCAAGAACAGGAGGCGTTGGCGCGATTACCTCTACAATGCACAGGATTTCGTCAGCTTTGCCGGCAAAAAGTTTTCCGGCCAGCGCAACCACATTAATAAATTCCGCAAGCAGTATCCTGATTATGAGTATTGTGTGCTTACAACAGAGGACGGAGCGGAGATAAGACAGTTTCTTAAGAGCTATGAAGAGCGTCAGCTTGCAAAGGGTACTGTAATCGCGCGGGAGGAGCTGGCCTCTGTTTATAAGCTTGTTGAC
>CBCPNE010000008.1:0-4180 GCA_965120435.1 uncultured Clostridia bacterium | reverse complement strand
ACACATCCTCCTTGCCCGTCAGGTTGGCGTGCCTTACATCGTAGTATTCCTCAACAAGTGCGACCAGATGGACGACCCCGAACTTCTTGAACTCGTTGAAATGGAAATCAGGGATACTCTCAATTCCTATGACTTCCCCGGCGACGATACGCCCATTATCCGCGGTTCTGCACTCAAGGCTCTTGAAAAGGCAACTTCCGGCTGCGCCGACGCAGATGTTCTTGCAGCTCCCGAATGCCAGTGCATCCTTGAGCTTATGAACACCATAGACAGCTATATCCCCACTCCTCAGAGGGATACCGATAAGCCCTTCCTTCTTCCTGTGGAAGACGTATTCACCATCTCCGGCCGCGGCACCGTTGCTACCGGTCGTGTAGAGAGAGGTATTGCGCACGTTGGCGACCCTGCCGAAATCGTAGGCCTTATCGAAAAGCCCATAAGCACGGTTATCACCGGCCTTGAAATGTTCCACAAGAGCGTTGACGAAGCTATCGCAGGCTTCAACATCGGCGCGCTGCTCCGCGGTATAGACCGTAAGGGCATTGAAAAGGGTCAGGTTCTGGCTAAGCCCGGCACCGTTAAAACTTCTACCAAGTTCGAAGCTCAGGTTTACGTTCTTAAGGCAGAAGAGGGCGGCCGTCATACTCCTTTCTTCAACCACTATCGTCCCCAGTTCTTCATCAGAACTACAGACGTAACCGGTTCTATAGAACTTCCTGCAGGCACCGAAATGGTAATGCCCGGCGACCACGTAACCATCACCGTTGAGCTTATCAAGCCTGTAGCCGTTGAAGAAAAGCTTAAGTTCGCTATCCGCGAAGGCGGCAGAACGGTAGGTTCAGGCGTTATTTCCAAGGTGCTTTAATAGGTAACCTGAAAACGGAATAAAACATTTTACGGCGGGAATTATTCCCGCCGTTGTTTTTTGTGTTGAGATACTTGCCCGACCGCAGGGTAAACCATAAGTGGCGGCAATACGGTTTTTCCGGGTCCTGTGCCCGTTGAATAAAGCTATAAAAAAACGGCGGCGCATTATTAAATAACTGCGTCGCTGTTTTATATTTTTGTTTTATTGTAAAACCCGCACATCTCTTTCAGCGTGCAGTTTATGCAGTCGGGCCGCTGCGAGTGGCACACCCGCCGTCCGTGGTATATCAGCCAGTGGTGCGCCTTAGACCAGTCGCCTTTCGGAATAATCTGTTTAAGCTGTTCCTCAGTCTTTTCGGGTGTGGCTGCCGCCGCCAGTCCAAGGCGGTTTGAAACGCGGAATACATGCGTGTCCACGGCTATCGCGTCGCCGCCGAAAGCTACGGCGTACACCACGTTGGCCGTCTTTTGCCCCACGCCCGCAAGCCTTTTCAGCTCTTCGTGGGAAGAGGGTACTTCTCCGCCGAACTTTTCCAGTATATCGCGGCTTGCCGAAAGAATATGGGCGGCCTTGTTGCGGTAAAACCCGCAGGAAAATATATACTTTTCCAACTGCTCCTGCGAAAGTTCAAGCATAGCGGCGGGGGTGTTGTGCTCTTTGAACAGTTCGGCCGTGACCTTGTTTACCCGCTCGTCGGTGCATTGCGCGGACAGTATTACCGCCACAAGCAGTTCATACGGACTGCTGTAATGCAATGCGGGGCGGGCGTCCGGGTAAAGGGCGCTCAGCTCTCCGAGGATTTTTTCTGCCGTGATTTTGTCCATAGCTGAATTTTATCACAAAAATAAAAAATCCGCAAACGTCTTTGCCGCCGGTTAAGTTCCGCGGAATATTTGCGGATTTATTTTCTGACGCCGTATATCCTGCCGTTCTGCGCAGACAGGGTTATATATCCGTAAAAGGCGGAATATCCCGTGTGAGAAATTATTTTTTTAACGGCGGCCTGCAGACTTGCGGGAAACTTCACAGAAAATCCGCAACCCAGCCTCAGTTCAGAGGGAGTGGCCACCACGGTTGCGGGCAAGCCGCGCGCGGACAGTTTTTCTTTACAGTCTATGGCCTGCGTGCGCGAGCGGAAAACTGCCAGAATTTCCGTCATAAATCTTTCCTTCTCTCGTATATTAAATTAAATGAAAAAAACATGGTGCGCTTGCAAGCGCTGCGCGCTCTCCGCGCCAGAGTTTATATAACATAATATGAAGGCAAGGGGGTAAGATGCTATTATGATTTATTTCGACAACGCCGCCACCGGCGGGGTAAAGCCGGACGGCGTAATTTCTGCCGTCACAGCCGCCGTAAAGGCGTGCGCCAATCCCGGCAGAAGCGGACACAGGCTGTCCGTGGCCTGTTCGGAGCGCGTGTATGCCTGCCGCAGAGCGCTTATGGAATTTTTCGGCGGCTGTTCGTGCGACAGGACGGTATTCACCAAGAACTGTACGGAGGCCCTTAATATCGCGCTCTTCGGCTCGCTCTCCGCGGGGGACCGCGTCGTCACTACCTTTGCGGAACATAACTCCGTTCTCCGCCCGCTCCAGCGTCTGGAAAATCTCGGAGTAAAAGTGGATATATCGCCGCTCACTCCGCGCGGAGATATAGACATTGCAGCCCTTGCCTCTATGGTGCGCGCCGATACAAAGGCAGTAGTAATAACGCTGGCCTCCAACGTTACGGGCACGGCTCCGGACATAGCAAAACTGCGTTCGGCCATTCCCCCGCGCACGCTTTTAATCTGCGACGGCGCGCAGGCGTGCGGACATATACCCGTAAATATGAAGGAACTCGGAATAGACGCGCTCGCCGTGGCGGGTCATAAGGGTATGCACGGCATACAGGGCAGCGGTGCGTTTCTGTTCTCCGAACGGATAGACCCTTCGCCCCTGCTGTACGGCGGCACGGGCAGCGAAAGTTTCAGCCTGAATATGCCCTCCTTTTATCCGGACAGGCTGGAGAGCGGCACGGTAAATTATCCTGCTATAGTCTCGCTTGCAGAGGGGGTGCTGTACCTGAAATCGCACTTCAATGAGGACAGGGATAAATTATATCACCTGACCTCGTCGTTGATTGAGGGGCTCTCGCGGATACCGTCCGTGCACCTGTTTTCCCGCCCGAATTATGTGGGGATAGCCGCCTTTGCCATAGACGGCATACCCTCCGAACAGGCGGCTTACCGACTTTCGGAAGAGTACTCGGTATGCGTGCGCGGCGGCCTGCACTGCGCCCCGCTTATGCACGAGGCCCTCGGCACTGAGGACGGCCTGATAAGGGCCTCGCTCTCGGCCTTCAACACCCTGCGCGAAACCGAGCTTTTTATCTCGGCCGTAAAGGCGTTGGCGGCCTGATTATATCCGTTTCAGACGGGCTATTATGCTCTTTAACTTCTGCCGCCTGAAGCCGTCCAGGGTGGGAGCCATAAGGTTGTAAAAATTGTCCAGGTCGGCGTTGGTTAGCGTGCCGTTGCGCTTTCCCCTTTCCGCCTCGGCTATGACGGCGCGGAATATGTCGCTCTCGCTTCGTCCCTTCATAGAGGAGGCCACTTGCTTCACAAGATTTACGCCCTTGTCGTTTTCAAAATCTGCTTTGCCGCCCTTGCCGCCGTCGTCCTCTGAAAAACTTTTAAAATCTTTCACGCTTTCCTCCGCATATAATATCAGTAGTATCAATTTATGCGGCGTGGTGATTTTATGCAACTTCTGTTGATTCTTGCACTCCTTATATATGCAGGGAAGGGCGACGGCGGCAAACTCCTGTCCGAAGTTCAGCCCGTGCTTGAAAGCCTCGGCGGAGAGGAAATAAAGGAGGCTATCAGAAATGCGGAAGAACTGAAGGGCGTTCTCTCCGCGATAGGCGCGGTGAGCCGTCAGGAGGACAGCGCCGAAAGCGTTGTCGGCGAAACGGGGCGCGGCGGGAATGAGAGAGGGGATTGTTTTCCCCTCGCGCCCGTATGCCGCATTGCCGACAAAGACATAACGTACTGCCTTTCGCGCTATCTGTCGGAGGAGGGCGCGGATTAAGCGGGAAAAGCGTCTGCTGTTGCTGATTTAAGCAAAAAATTCTTTAAAAAAATTTATTTTTTGCTTGACATTAAACGCATATTTTGTTAGTATATATAAGCTGTCGTTAGGGCAGCTTAGTTTTTCTCGCAAAAAAATGCGGAAAACTGACCCCCGGCTTTAGCCGGTTAGCGAAGATTGACAACTGCATAGAGAGAAAGAAAAGCAAGTACAAAAGGCAATTTACAGATTAATTTTGGTT
>CBCPNE010000007.1:0-3621 GCA_965120435.1 uncultured Clostridia bacterium | reverse complement strand
ATGCGGATATGGCGGAATTGGCAGACGCGCAGGTTTCAGGTTCCTGTGGGCGACCGTGCAGGTTCAACTCCTGTTATCCGCACCAATAAAAGTAACCCACCCGCTATGCGGGTGGATTTTTATATTTTGTAGCTTCCATGCAGAGTGTGGAGTCTCCGCAAGACTCCAAACCACGCGACTATGCGTGGTTTTCTTTATACAAAAAGCCGCGCTGCCGCGCGGCTCGTTTTACAGATTTTACTCTTCATCAGGCATATCAACGTTATGGTATATGCTCTGCACGTCGTCAAGCTCATTGAGCTTGTCCAGCATTTTTTTGAAAGTTTCCAGCTTATCGGCGTCAAGCGTAATATAATTCTGCGGAATCATTTTTACCTCGGCTTCAAAGAAGTTTACGCCCTTACTTTCAAGCGAGGAACGCACAGAAGAGAATTCCTCCGCCGAGCAATACACCTCGTATGCGTCGTCCTGCACGGTATAGTCGTCCGCTCCTGCGTCCAGACAATACTCCATCATTTTGTCTTCATCCAGGTCTGGCGTTCTTTCAACGGCAAGATAGCCCTTTTTATCGAACATATAGGATACGCAGCCCGTACTGCCCATCTGACCGCCGCACTTTGACATGGCTGAACGAACGTCACCCGCAGTTCTGTTGACGTTGTCGGTGAGTGTGTTTATTATTACGGCCGCACCGCCTACTCCGTAACCTTCGTATATAAGTTCCTTATATTCCTTGTCCCTAAGTTCGCCGGCCGCGCGCGCTATCGAACGTTTTATGTTGTCATTCGGCATATTGGCGGCCTTTGCCTTTGCAATTACATCGGCAAGTTTGCTGTTTGTGTCCGGATTGGGATTGCCCTTAGCCGCAACAGCAAGTTCTCTGCCGAGTTTGGTAAAGATTGCGCCACGGGCGGCGTCAGTCTTGCCCTTTTTTGCCTGTATATTGTGCCATTTTGAATGTCCTGACATAATCAAACACCTCTCAGATTTCAGTGAAACGCTTTCGCGCCGTTTAAAATATACATCAAAATCCCCGCAGAAACCGCCGCGTTAAGACTTTCGCATGTTGCGCGCATCGGTATTCTTACCGTATATTGAGCCGCTAAACGCACGGCAGAGCTTATACCCGACCCTTCACTTCCTATGCAGAGACAGAACTTTTCTGGCGGGTTAAAGGAATATACGTCCTGCCCGTCCATATCCGCGCATACAATGGGCGTTCCTTTCAGCGCGGACAACACCCCGTCGGCAGAGCCTTGCATTATTCTGGTAAAGAACACCCCGCTCATACTTGCCCGTACACACTTAGGAGAAAACGGGTCTGCGCAGTTTATCATATAAATTTCACCAAACCCCGCGGCGTTTGCCGTGCGAATAATTGTCCCTACATTGCCAGGGTCCTGCAGTCCGTCCAGAAGAATACAGCTTCCCGCTGGGGGAGTTACAGCACAATCGGGTATTTTTACGGTGACCAGCACTCCCTGAGGAGTTTTTTCGTCCGAAACCCATTCAAAGACTTCGCGCGACAACACCGTTGCCTCGCTGAATTTTGCGGCATTGTCTTCGGTACAGTATATTCCGGTTACCTCGCAGCCGGCGGCAATACATTCCGCCGCCATCTTCACACCCTCTACAAGATACACGCCGTACTCTTTCCTGAACTTCTTGTCGCCAAGCGCCCTCAGCTCTTTTACCTTAGGATTGGATTTTGATGTTATAATCATAAAAAAGCAAAAAATTAAGCCTGTATTTCAAGGCTTAACATTATTTTGCGGTTTTAAATTGCCGCCTTAGCCTTTTCGGCAAGGGAAGCGAATGCCGCGGCGTCATTCACGGCAAGGTCAGCAAGAACCTTCCTGTTGAGATTGATGCCAGCCACTTTGAGTCCGTGCATAAATTTGGAATAGGAAAGTCCGTTTATCCTTGCAGCAGCGTTGATTCTTGCTATCCAGAGGCTGCGCATATCACGCTTTCTGAGCTTCCTGCCGATGAACGCATAGTTGAGCGACTTCATTACGGCTTCGCGCGCTATTCTGTAAGATTTGGACTTGTTGCCAAAATATCCCTTTGAAAGGCGGAATATCTTCCTGCGCTTCTTGAGCGCGTTTACTGATCTTTTAATACGCATTGCAGTGCCTCCTTAATCTTTGTAGGGAATCATCGACTTTACAGTTGATTCCTGAGTTGTGGAAACTAACGTATTCTTACGCAAATTTCTCTTTCTCTTTCTGTTCTTGGTTTCGGCCTTGTGGTTCTTGCCGCCGTGCGCCCTTTTTACTTTGCCGGTGGAAGTGAGCCAGAAACGCTTTTTGGTGCCGCTGTGTGATTTCTGCTTAGGCATATTTATAACCTCCGATAATTTTTGAATTAAGAATGCGGGGAACGCTCACGCCTTTGTAGGGGAAAGCATCATTATTATGTGTCTTCCCTCTGTAGTGGGTTTCTTATCCATCACCGCCTTGCCGTCAAGACCTTCAAAAAAATTCTCCATTACTTTTACGCCCTGATAGGCGCGGGCATTTTCCCTGCCCTTCATTCTTATGGAAACTTTTACTTTGTTGCCCGCTTCAAGGAACTTAAGACACTGCTTTGTCTTTACGGCAATATCGCCGACGTCTATGGTCATTGAAAGCCTTATCTCCTTGAGTTCGACAATGGTCTGATTCTTGCGGTTCTCCTTATCCTTTTTTGACTGCTCGTACTTGAATTTGGAATAGTCCATAATCTTACATACGGGCGGATTGGCCGTAGGAGATATTTTGACGAGGTCAAGCTCGCGGTCATAGGCAAGCCGCTGCGCCTGAACAATCGGCATAACGCCAAGCATACTGCCGTCGCTGTCTATTACCCTCACTTCCCTGTCGCGAATATCTTCGTTGATAGAATAAGAATCTTTGATAACTTTTTACCTCTCAATTTTTTTGCCCGCACAAAAAAACGGGTTGCAAAAGCAACCCGTAATAATGCAATACATAAAGCGCGCACAACGCGCTTTGCCAACATTATTTGCCGAAAAGAACGTCCGTCCGGCGAAAGGTTCTGCCTTTGCTTACCTGACAAGGATACAACAAGCAGAGCCGTTTTGTCAAACGATTTTACGGCAAAAGTGTATTTTTTCAGTCAAAATAATGTCAGAAGATTACTTTTCGCCTGTCTTCGTCGGCCGCCGCCGAAACAAACTCTTCAACAGGGAGGGTGTACTTCTCCTCAATGCCGCGCTTATTGACATTTACTGTGCCGTCATGCTCCTCCGCGTCTCCCACGACAAGCACATAGGGTGTTTTCTCAATTTTGGCCTCTCTGATTTTATAGCCAATCTTCTCATTCCTGCCGTCCACTTCCACCCTCAGACCTGCCGCGCGAAGCTTTTGCGCAACGCTGTCTGCATAAGCGCGCGTTCTGTCGGTGATCGGCAGAACCTTAACCTGGGTGGGACACATCCACATAGGGAAAGCACCTGCGTACTTTTCAATCAGCAGGGCAAGCGTGCGCTCATAGCACCCGATTGAACTGCGGTGAATGACGTAGGGATGCCTGCGGACGCCGTTTTCATCTATATAGACCATATTGAAACTTTCGCCTGCGGCGAAGTCTATCTGAATGGTAATAAGCGTATCTTCC
>CBCPNE010000006.1:0-9963 GCA_965120435.1 uncultured Clostridia bacterium | reverse complement strand
TATTATATAAAATATGCCATTCTTTGTCAAACACTTTCAAGACTTTACCCTCACAAAAATTAAAAACTTTACCTACCCCCTCCCCTGTCCGCCACGATAATCCGCCGCCATTCAGACCCCGCCCATCACACAAAGCCTCCTTGCTTTCACAAATATAACCCCATATAAGCCACGCCGTTTGCCCACGATTTCCCGCGGTGCAAAGCAAAATCAACGCCTCCACGCGGAGCATTCACAGCCCTTGAGCCATTGTGGATAACTTTTTCACCATTCTGGCAAATATAGCCCCGAATTTGCCGAATTTTGAGCATATCCGACACAATCAGTCAACAAAATGTGGATAACTTTTTTGAAAACTGCAGTTATTCACACCTTTACCCACACATTTCACCCTGCAAATGTGCATAACCTGCGCATAAAACGCCATATCTGTGAATAACATAATACTTTATCCACACCGCTCTCCAAAAACCACCACCCCCGTTTTAAAGGCGAAAAATTTTTCTTGACATAACGGCAGATATATGATATCATTTTGATATCAAAATAAAACAGGAGGAACCCTCTACATGACAGAGAAGATACTCCAAAAGAAAAACAACGGTCTTGTTGCCGCCGTTTGCTTCGGACTGCTTTACATAGCCGCCATAGTTTTATGCTGTATATGCGCAACAATGTTGGACGACGCATCAGGCGATTTAAACTATGTTATGACAGCGCTTGTAATTATAGGCATAGTATGGTTGTGCATAGGCTGGCTCCCCTTCCTGGGGCTTAAAATGCTGAGGCCGCAGGAGGCGCTTGTGCTTACGCTGTTCGGCAAATACTACGGCACGCTCAAGGGCGAGGGCTTTTACTTTGTAAACCCCTTCTGCACGGCGTGCAACCCCGCCGCCAAGACGAGGCTGGGGCAGAGCAGCGATGTTACCACCGAAAAACCCCATACGGCAAACGGACAGGGCACAAACATGAAGATTTCGCTCAAAGTTATGACTCTTTCCAACGCAAAGCAAAAGATTAACGACTGCTTGGGCAACCCCGTGGAGATAGGAATTGCCGTAACGTGGCGGGTGACTGACACCGCCAGGGCGGTTTTCAACGTAGACAACTACAAGGCGTTTTTATCGCTGCAATGCGACACGGCGCTGCGCGACATAGTGCAGATATACCCCTACGACGTGGCGCCCGGCATAGACACGACGGGCGACGGGCTTGCCGACGACGGCAGTCTGAGAGGTTCAAGCGAGGTGGTTGCAAGGCGCATACGCGACAAGATACAGCAGAACGTGGAAATTGCGGGGCTGGAGATTTTGGAAGCGCGCATAACCTACCTTGCCTACGCGCCCGAAATAGCCGCGGCAATGTTACAGCGCCAACAGGCCTCCGCCATTATAGACGCGCGCAAAATGATTGTGGACGGCGCAGTCGGAATGGTGGAAATGGCGCTTGAACGCCTGAGCGAAAAGCACACCGTAGAGCTGGACGAAGAGCGCAAGGCGGCGATGGTTTCTAACCTGCTCGTGGTGCTGTGCGGCAACAAGGACGCCCAGCCCGTGGTGAACTCCGGCAGTCTGTATTGATTTTGTATTTATAATGCAATTTAGACGCGCGGCGCGCCGCGCGTGAAACTGCCGCAAAAGCGGCAGTTTAAAAATAATGGATGCAGTATGGAAAAGGGAACTGACAATAATAAAAAACAGGTACCGCTGAGGCTTTCGGCAAAACTGTATGCAAAGATTGCGCAGTGGGCTGAGGACGAATTCCGCTCCGTCAACGGGCAGATAGAGTACCTTCTGACGGAGTGCGTAAAACGGCGCAAGGGCAAGGGCAATGACGGCGATAAAGGGTAATTGCCCCGCATATATACTGCAATTACCCAGCTTTCAGCCACTCCCTCCACCGCGTGTATTACAAACAATTGAAAAAATCGTATGACTAAAACAATATATAATTGCTTGGGTATTAATGAATATATATGGCGTATTACAGATAACGTATGCGGTAACGGAAGATAGCCTTTTACCGCATATCGGGGCGGCCCGCATACTTGTTTCAGCTATTTAAAATAGTTGCAACTTTACTCAAGAGCAATAATAAACAGCCCGTGAACTGAAGCGTGGCGCAAATAAAATTTGAGGTGAAATAACAATGTTTACAAAGAGAATATTACCCATTATAGCGTGGTCTGTTGTAATCGCGATTGCTACGGCAATACTTGCGTTCTGTGACTCGTCTTTAACTGCAACGATAGTTATCTTTGCGGCAGCGGTGCTGTTGCTATTGGCAAATTTATTATATATAGCAATACTGTTAAAAAATTCTGACGGCAAGCCATTCAAGAAAATATTACACGTTATATTGCTGACTTTGGTAGGCACTATAATTTCGGCAACTCTTGCGTTCTACGATTCACCTTTGGTTGCAGCTATTTTTCTTTTTGCGGCAGTAGTTTTATTGTTAATTGAAAATTTAGCGTACACCATAAAACTTTAACACTAAATTTAACCCGCATATATGTCGCAATTAAACGGCACGCACTCCCACTTGCTTGTGTAAAAAAATAAAGCCGCGGGGGGGGAAAAAAACTTTCCTGCCCCGCGGCGTTATTATAAATTTACCGGAATTTTAATTACTGTTTGCCGACTTCCTTTCCGTACAGCGCACCCACGCTGTTTGCATACCTCTGCATATTGCCGCACGATTTCAGGGACACGCTGTCCTCATACTCCGTGAGCTTTTTCAGCTGCTCCCTTGAAAGCTTGTCGGGAATATCTATTTCCACCGTGACGTACAGGTTGCCAGTGCCGTTTACCGTCTTTACGCCCTTGCCGCGTATGCAGAAGCGCGTACCCGACGCGGTGCCTGCGGGCACGGTGTACTCTATCACGTCGTCAATGCCGGGGACAAATATCTTGCCGCCCGCCACAGCCGTTTTATACGATATGGGAACGGTGACGAACAGGTCTCTGTCCTCCCTTTTAAGTAACTTGTGCGGCTCTATCTGGAAGTAGATGTAAAGGTCGCCCGGTTCTCCCCCTCCCTGCGCCGCCTGGCCGTAGCCGCGCTTTCTTAAAGAGCTGTCCTTATCCACGCCTGCGGGGATATTCACCGTAAAGCGCGTTTCAACGCGCTTATGCCCCTTGCCGCCGCAGTCGGGGCACTTTTCCGTAATCTTCCTGCCGGTGCCGCCGCAGTCGGGGCAGGCCCCCACCTGAATGGTTCTGCCGAAGAGCGTATCCTGCTGATACCTCACAGTGCCCGTGCCGTTGCAGCGCGTACACTTCTGGAACTCCGTACCGCCGCGCGCGCCCGTGCCCTTGCACGAACGGCAGGGTTCGTTGCGGAAATAGCGTATCTCCTTGCTGCACCCCTTTATCGCGTCCAGGAACGAGAGCCTCACCGTCTGTTCAATATCCGCGCCACGAGCGGGCCTTGCCTGCTGTCTGCGCGCCGAACCGAAGCCCCCGCCGAACATCGAATTTATTATGTCCTCGAAACCGCCGAAGCCGGCTCCCCCCGAAAAACCGGAAAAGCCGCCCGCTCCGCCCATATTGGGGTGTTCGAGTTCGAAGTCATACTGTTTGCGCTTCTGTTCGTCGGAGAGTACGGCGTTCGCCTCGTTGACCTCCTTGAACTTTTCAGCGGCGGCCTTGTCGCCGGGGTGAAAGTCGGGGTGGTACTGCTTGGCAAGCTTTCTGTATGCCGACTTTATCTCATCCTGCGTGGCGTTTTTGGATACGCCGAGTATGTCGTAATAGTTCTTTTTTTCAGCCATAGTTTACCTTAAAATACGGGCAGCCTCAGTGCCCGCTTGCTTTGCGCTTATAAACGCTGCACGGCGCACGGAGCTTTAGCGCCCCGTGCGCCCGCCGCTATAATTTTTTAAGCGCAATTATTATCTATGTCTTGCAAACCGCGCAGCCTGCAAATTTATCCTCAGTGCTGTCTGAATTCGGTGTCGCCGTCGTCGCCGTTATTCTCCGACGAATCTGCCGCGCCCTGCGCCTGCTGATATATCTTGGCGATAATGGGCTGTATGTCGCGGGTAAGCTCTTCGGCGGCAGCCTTTATCCTGTCATTGTCGTCAGATTCAAGTTCGCCCTTAGCCTTTGCAACAGCGTCCTCAACGGTCTTCTTGTCATCTTCAGAGAGCTTGTCGCCGGCCTCTTTCACCGTCTTTTCAAGGCTGTCTATCATACTTTCAAGGTTGTTCTTGTTGTCCACAGCCTCCTTGCGCTTCTTGTCCTCTTCGGCATAGCGCTCGGCGTCTTTCACTGCCTTGTCTATATCCTCTTCAGAGAGGTTGGTGGAAGCAGTTATGGTTATGTTGGTGCTCTTGCCCGTGCCCAAGTCTTTTGCGGTTACGTTCACTATGCCGTTTGCGTCCACGTCGAAGGTAACTTCAATCTGGGGCACGCCGCGGGGTGCGGGAGGTATATCCGTGAGCATAAACCTGCCGAGGGACTTGTTGTCCTTTGCAAACTTGCGCTCGCCCTGAAGAACGTTAATTTCCACTCCGGGCTGATTGTCCGCCGCGGTAGAGAACACCTGGCTCTTCTTTACGGGTATGGTGGTGTTGCGCTCTATGAGTGGCGTGGATACGCCGCCCAAAGTTTCTATGCCGAGGGTGAGGGGCATTACGTCCAGAAGGAGTACGTCCTTGACCTCGCCTGAGAGTACGCCGCCCTGAATTGCCGCGCCGATGGCGACGCATTCGTCGGGGTTGATGCCCTTGAACGGGTCCTTGCCCGTAACCGATTTAACTTTATCGTATACGGCGGGGATACGCGTGGAACCGCCCACCATTATAACCTTGCTTATGTCAGAATAGGAAAGCCCCGCGTCCTGCATAGCCTTGCGCATAGGCTCTGCCGTGCGCTCTACGAGGTCGGAAGTCAGGCTGTCAAACTTCTGCTTTGAAAGGTCGTAGTCAAGGTGCTGGGGAGCGCCGTCCACAACCGTTATGAAGGGCAGGTTGATGTTGGTGTTGCTCATACCGGAAAGCTCAATCTTGGCCTTTTCGGCGGCCTCCTTGAGCCTCTGCATAGCCATTCTGTCCTTGGAGAGGTCTACGCCCGTGTCCTTCTTGAAGTTTTCAACCAGCCAGTCCATAATCTTGTTGTCGAAGTCGTCGCCGCCGAGGTGGGTGTCGCCGTTGGTGGCAAGCACCTCAAACACGCCGTCGCCTATTTCAAGAATGGATACGTCGAACGTGCCGCCGCCGAGGTCGTAAATCATAACCTTCTGGCTGCCCTCCTGCTTGTCAAGACCGTAAGCAAGCGCCGCCGCAGTAGGTTCGTTTATGATACGCAGAACGTTGAGCCCGGCTATCTTGCCCGCGTCCTTAGTGGCCTGACGCTGAGAGTCGTTGAAGTATGCGGGGCAGGTTATTACGGCGTCCGTAACCTTACCGCCGAGGTAGCTCTCCGCGTCCGCCTTGAGCTTGGAAAGAATCATTGCCGAAATTTCCTGGGGGGAATACCCATTGTCTATATTGACCTTATAGGCCTCGCCCATATGCCTCTTGATAGATATAACAGTCTTGTCGGGCTGGGCAACCGCAAGCCTCTTTGCGGCCTGGCCGACTATTCTGCTGCCGTCCGCCTTGAAGGAAACCACGGAGGGGGTAGTTCTGCTGCCCTCGCTGTTTGCTATTACGACGGGTTCGCCGCCCTCCATAACGGCCACGCACGAGTTTGTTGTGCCGAGGTCAATTCCTATTACTTTTCCCATAATCGTTACACTCCTTGAAAGTCTTTGATTTGTTCCCTGCGCCCTTCGGCGCGTATATTCTCATCCGCTAAACGGTCACTGAAACCTGTGCGAATCTTATCACCTTTCCGCCCTGCCTGTAGCCCTTTTTGAGCACAAGCTTCACCGTGTTGGGCTGTTCGCCGTCCCCGCAGGGCACGTTCATAACGGCCTCCGCCACGCTCTCGTCGAAATCGTCGCCGGGGGAAATGTCAACTTCCTCCACGCCGAGCGATAAAAGTATCGTGTTGAAATTCTTTATTATCTTGTCAATGCCGGCCCTGGTGGCCTCGTCCTTGGCGGCGTCCTGCGCATACCCGAAGGTGTCCGCAACGGGCAGAAGTTTAAGTATGGCCTCCGCCTTGCCGTCCGCATATGCCTGCGCCGCCTGCGCCGCAGTGCGCTTGCGGTAGTTGTCGTATTCCGCGGCAACGGCGTACCACTTGCGCTTGTAATCTTCCGCAAGTGCAGTTGCCTTTTCAAGTTCGGAAAGTTCAGTATTCTCTCCGTCCGCAACCTCTTCGGCAGACGTTCCGTCCTCAGGCGGAAGTTCCCGTTCGGGTGAATTTATCTCCGCTTCCTCAGCGGCCGACTGTTGATTTTCCTGTTGTTTTTTAGCCATTTATCCCACTCACTTTTTGCTTTACAATATTAATATAAACAACGCAAAAAGCCTTTAACCAAAAAATCACAAATTTTTTCCGCCGCACGGCCCGCTTTCCCGGCGGGGTCCCGAAGCCGTCCGCATTGCCGAAAAAAAATTGCGTGCAAAGTAAAAGCGCCGCGGCCGCGGCGCTCCTTTTATAATGTTCCGCCCCCTGCGGGGCGCCTGAGTATTTTTCCAATCGATTGGAATATTCCCAACAAGCGTCCCCTGCGGGAAGTCATTATGCGGCGGATAAAATTTTATATCCTCATCTGCACGTTTCCGTCCACATAGTCAGACTTCTGCCTGAGCGCCACAATGCGCGCGGGGTCAACCGGCGGCTGACGTTTGAGCTTTCTGCCCTTTGTGACGCGGTTTTCTATAGAGATTTCCTCCGTGTTAATCTCCGCCACAGAGCCGTCCTTGTTGATGATTGCCAGCGTGTACGGAATGGTCACATAGCCCGCGAACAGCAGTCCGCCGCAGTCCTTTACGTCCGCCACGATTACGCCCTTGCACGCGCGGGAAAGGGGGTCTATCAGCGAGGATATTACGCGCTTGAACGCGCCCGCCGCCGTCACCGTTATAATCTCACCCTCGCCGTTTATCTGAGAGGCGAATATCACCTCGTCGTCGTCTGAAATCGCCATTCCGCGAACGCCCCCGGCAACCCTGCCCTGCACGGGCACGGCGTCCTTTACGGCGTTGAGGCACAGCCCCTTTCTGCTGACGAACGCCATTGTGGAAAATTCGTCCGTATCCAGCGTCTCCACATTGATGACGGAGTCGCCCTCCTGATTGAATTTAAAGGCCTGGTAAAAGCCCTTATTGAGGTTGTATTCCGCCCACGCCGTGCGCTTCACCATACCGAATCTGGTGAAGAAGAGCGCGTCGCCGTTCATCTCCTGCCGCGTAAACAGCTTCACGGCCATTTCACCTTCGGCCGCTTCGGGACACAATTCGCGCAGGCTCAGCCCCGCGCTCCTGTACTCGGAGGGGTCCACGTCGTCCAGATTGATATATACGCAGTTGCCCATATCCGTAAAGCAGACGAGCTGTTCGTCCGAACCGCAGAATATAATCTGCGTGTGCATTGCAGAGGGGCGCGCGGAGGAGGCAAGCGGCCTTTTGAAGCGGGAGATAAACTCTCCCTTTTCCACAAACTTTACCTTGCCTTCGGCAGTGAGGGCCACCGCCCATTCGGTTACGGCGCGCTTGACGTCGTCGCGCTTGACGTAGATGTCGGAATCCGCTCCCTTTATCTCCGTGCGGCGCTCGCTCTTGTACTTGCGCTTTATCTCCCCGAGTTCCTGCTTGACTATGTCCATCTGCAGGGCCTTGTCGGCTATAATCTTCTGAAGGCGCTCAATCTTTTTGTTGAGTTCCTCCAGCTCCTCTTCCAGCTTCCTGACCTCCAGCTTGGCAAGCCTTGCAAGGCGCAAATCGAGTATGGCCTGGGCCTGCTTTTCAGAGAGTGCGAACCTGTCGCGCAGCTTCTGCCTTGCGTCCGGCGTGCTTTCCGCCGTCTTTATGATTCGCACGACTTCGTCAATGTTGTGTACGCCGATAATCAGCCCCTCTACAATGTGCTTTCTGGCAAGGGCCTCCTTGAGTTCATATTTTGCGCGGCGCAGCACAACCAGCCGCTGGTAATTCACATAATATTTTATTATATCCAGAAGTCCGAGCTGCTGGGGCCGCCCGCCCGCTATGGCCACCATATTTATGCCGAAGGTGCATTCAAGGTCGGTGTATTTGAGCAGCGTATTGATAATGGTATCTACGTCCGCCTCTTTTTTGCAGGTAATCACCGCGCGCATACCGGTGCGGTCTGATTCGTCCACTATGTCGGTTATGCCGGAGAGAAGCTCCTTCTTGTCCTCCGTGAGCAGCATAATCTTGCGCAGCAGCTCCGCCTTGTTGGTCTGGTAGGGCAGCTCTGTGATAACTATCAGCTTTTTGCCGCCCGGGCCCGTCTCCACAGAATATTTTGCGCGCAGGGTAATCTTGCCCTTGCCCGTTTCATACGCCTGAACGAGTTCGTTGGCGATTATATATCCGCCCGTTGAAAAGTCGGGGCCGGGGATATAGCGCATCATCTCCCTCAGGGATATGCGGGGATTGTCTATATAGGCGCACACGCCGTCTATCACCTCGCCGAGGTTGTGCGTGGGTATGTTTGTGGCAAGTCCCACGGCAATGCCGTTTGCGCCGTTTACAAGCAGGTTGGGGAACCTGCCGGGGAGAATATCAGGCTCTAAAAGGCTGTCGTCAAAGTTGAATGAAAATGGCACCGTCTCCTTGTCGAGGTCCTTTAAAAGCTCCAACGCAAGCGGTTCCAGCCTTGCCTCCGTGTATCTCATCGCCGCGGCGGGGTCGCCGTCCACAGAGCCGAAGTTGCCGTGCCCGTTGACAAGCGTCATACGCATATTGAAGTCCTGCGCCATACGCACCATCGCGTCGTACACGGAACTGTCGCCGTGCGGGTGGTACTTGCCCATACAGTCGCCCACAATCCTCGCCGACTTCTTGTGCGGTTTGTCGGGCGTAAGCCCCATCTCCATCATAGTGTAAAGTATGCGCCTCTGCACGGGCTTGAGGCCGTCCTCCACGCGGGGGAGAGCCCTGTCGAGTATGACGAACTCCGCATACGGCAGCATAGACTGAGGCATTACGTCCTCAAGCGGCGTCACAAACACATTGCCATGGGGTATTGATGTCTGAAAATTTCCGTCGTTTTTCTTTGCCATAGAGCCCTTTCCTTAATCGTAATCCGCGGGCGCCCTGCCCTCTTCCTTGAAGCGTACCTTTTCTATAAAGCCGTCAACCTTGTTGAAGTTGGCGTTTGCGTTAAGAAATTCCTTTCTGCCGTCAACCTTGTCGCCCATCAGCATATCTATCACCTTTGCGGCCTCCGATATGTCCTCTATGGTAACCTGGATAAGGTTGCGCGTGTCGGGGTCCATAGTCGTCTCCCAGAGCTGGTCGGCAGACATCTCTCCAAGGCCCTTGTAGCGCTGTATCTGATAGCCCTTGCCCACCTTCTTTATCTTTTCGTCCAGCTCCTTGTCGTCATAGGCGTACTCCACTATGTCCCGCTTGTACACCTTATACAGCGGCGGCATACCTATATACACGCACCCCGCCTTTATAAGGTCGCACATATACTTGAAAAAGAAGGTAAGCAGTATGCAGCGTATGTGCATTCCGTCCTGGTCTGCGTCAGACAGGATTATTACCTTTTTGTACTTAATCTTTTCTATGTCGAAGCTCTTGCCGAAGCCCGCGCCTATGGCGGAGATGAGCGTCTTTATCTCCTCGTTCTGAAGCGCCTGCAGGGCGCTCTTCTTCTGCACGTTCAGGGGCTTTCCGCGCAGTGGCAGTATAGACTGAAACTGCCTGACCCTCGCCTGCTTGGCAGTGCCGCCGGCGGAATCGCCCTCCACTATGAACAGCTCGTTCCGTTCAGGGTCCCTGCCTGAACACGCCGCAAGCTTGCCCACAAGGTGCAGTCCGTCGTTTTCAGAGGCGGCTTTGGCAACGTCGCGCTCGTGGCGGTGCTTTAT
>CBCPNE010000005.1:0-3509 GCA_965120435.1 uncultured Clostridia bacterium | reverse complement strand
TGGGGCGGTCTAATATAGTGGGCAAGCCTATGGCTATGCTTCTTACAAACGCTAATGCTACGGTAACGCTCTGCCACAGCAAAACTGCGGGACTCAAGGAAAAGTGTCGTTCCGCCGATATTCTTGTGGCGGCAATCGGGAAGGCTAAATTCATAACGGCGGATATGGTGAAAGACGGCGCCGTGGTAATAGACGTTGGTATGAACCGTGATGAAAACGGCAAACTGTGCGGCGATGTGGACTTTGCCTCTGTAAAGGATAAATGTTCTTATATAACCCCGGTGCCGGGCGGCGTTGGGCCAATGACTATTACAATGCTTATGTATAATACATATCTTTCCGCAATCAGGAGCTGAAATAATTGTACTCTTATAAAGATAAATACGACGGTTATCTGTCGTCAATCAATGCACGTCTTGACAGATTTTACGGCGAGCTTAAATGTAAGCCTGAAATACTTGACGAAAGTTTTAAATACAGTCTGAAAAGCGGCGGTAAACGGGTGCGCCCTGTGTTGATGCTCGCCTGCGCAGAACTTCTCGGCCTGCCTGAAAGCGCTGTGATTGAGTATGCGCTCGCGATTGAACTCATTCATACCTACTCGTTAATTCACGACGACCTCCCTGAAATGGATAACGACGATTTCCGTCGGGGAAAACCTTCAAACCACAAGGTGTTCGGTGTCGGGAACGCCGTTCTTGCGGGCGACGCGCTTTTAAATTCGGCCTACTATATACTTTTTTGTTGTTGCCGGGAAGGACGGAATAGCATAGACGCGGCAAAATTCATATGCGACAGCGCGGGGGTCAAGGGTATGATTGCGGGTCAGTCTGCCGACCTGTATTGTGCTGAAAAGCATATATCTGACATAGAGTGGCTTGATTTTATCGTAAAGAATAAGACCTCTAAACTCATAACGGCGGCCGCCTCGGTGCCCTCAATTTTGAGCGGCGGCAGATACTTCCTTGAATTCAAGCAGTTCGGAGAGGACCTTGGAAGGCTCTTTCAGGTTGTGGACGACATTCTTGACGTGAGTGGCAATTTTGAAGCGACGGGGAAAACGGCGGGAAAGGATAAGAGTGAGGGAAAACTTACTTATGTAAGTTTTTACGGCGAGGAGGAGTGCCGCGTTTACGCCGATTTCATCGGGGATAAGTGCCTGAAAATACTTGAAGGTATTGAGGGGGATACTTCATTTTTGCGCGACCTCGTGTACTTTGTGCGGCACCGTGAGGGCTGAGAGCGCTCACCAGAATTGACGCAACAATCCCTTCACGGACATTCGGCAAATCCGAAGTAAATTGTCAGAGCCGCGCCCGCTGAACCGCTCACACTATTTTTTCAGTAGTGTGCGGTAAGGCTTTCGGTAAACATATATTAATAAAGTATAATGCAAAGATAGCTTTCGGATTTGCTAAATTCACAACGTATTTTATCAGGGAAAAGTGATGCTCGATAACATTTCAGGCGCTCAGCTCAAATCTATGGACATAGACGGGCTGAAAATACTTTGCGAAGAAATTCGCGCAGAAATCATAGACAGTGTAATGAAGAACGGAGGACATCTGTCCTCTAATCTGGGTATGGTAGAACTTACCGTGGCGCTTCATTATGTGTTTGATTTTCCAAGAGATAAAGCAGTGTATGATGTGGGGCATCAGTGTTACACCCACAAAATGCTCTCCGGCAGGGCGGATAAATTTTCCGGACTGAGAATACGCGGCGGCATTTCGGGCTTCCCTAAGCGGGAGGAGAGCGAGTATGACTGCTATAATACAGGTCACGCAGGAACTTCTATTTCAGCCGCACTGGGAATAGCCAAAGCTCGCGACCTCAATGGCGAAGATTTCAACGTTATAGCCGTAATAGGCGATGGTTCTTTCAACAACGGCCTTGTGTATGAGGCGCTTAACAATCTCAAGCCGTTGAATGGCAGAATACTGGTGATAATCAACGACAACGGTATGTCTATTTCGCCTACTGTGGGAACGATGCATGAATACCTTGAAGCGCTTAAAGAAGATGTGGAAGAGCGCTATCACAAGAACCGCAGGGCAGGCATATTTGAGAGGTTCGGGCTTGAGTACGACGGCGTCTATGACGGCAACAATCTTGAGCAGATGATAGGCGTGCTGGCCGGCGTGAAAGATAAGCTTAAGAACGGTTCGGTCATACTCCACGTCCTCACTAAAAAGGGTAAGGGTTACAGTCTGTGTGAGGACGACCCAGAGGCAACTCACGGTATTTTCAACGGCCCGCGCAGACAGTCTGTAGAATATTCCAAAGTGTTGGGCGATAAATTGTGCGAACTTGCAGGCAAGGATAGCAGGATAGTGGCTGTAACCGCCGCAATGACAGGCAGCGTCGGACTGGCGAGATTTTTTGAAATGTATCCTGACAGGTCTGTGGATGTAGGCATATGCGAGGGACACGCGGCAATAATGTGCGCCGCGATGGCTTCGCAGGGACTTAAACCGTACTATGCGGTATATTCAACATTTTTGCAGCGCTCATTCGATGAGATTGTACTTGACATATGCAGTCAGAAGCTCCCTGTCACAATATGTATAGACAGAGCCGGCATATCCGGTAGCGACGGGGAAACACATCAGGGGGTGTTTGACCTTTCCTATCTTTCGTTTATTCCTGAACTCACCATTGCCGTGCCAAAAGATAAGGAAGAATTTGCACGAATGATAGAATTCAGCGCGCAATTTGACTCCCCGCTTGCAATACGTTACCCGCGCGACTGCTACAGAACCTTTGGTTCCCATAAGCGGATAGAGTACGGAAAATGGGAAGTTCTGGAAGAGGGCGACGGCAGAGTTGTTATACTTGCCTGCGGTGAGCGTGCAATCGCGCGCGCCTACGAGGCTATGACTGAGTCGGAAAAATCAGGCGTCAGACCCGCGCTTATAAATGCGCGTTTTGTGAAGCCGCTCGATAAACAGATGCTCTCCGCGTTGGGTGAAACGTATATTATAACCATTGAAGACAATATGCTTTCCGGCGGTTTCGGCTCACAGGTGGCGGAATTCTTTGCTGATAGCGGCAAACGTATAAAGAATTTTGCCTACAGGGATGAATTTATAAGCCACGGAAGGGTTGACGAGCTGATGGACGAGTACGGACTGTCGGCAAAAAATATTGCCGCATACATAAAAGATGAGATTGGATAAATATCTTTCTGAAAAGTTTGGTTCGCGCAGCAAGGCCGCGGCAGCGATAGAGCGCGGTATTGTGCTTGTAAACGGTATTTCACGCGTTGCTTCATACGACGTTAAGGAGAACGACGAAGTGACCGTTCTTGAAGAACAGTTGAGTTTTGTTTCGGCAGGCGGATACAAGCTCTATAAAGCACTGCGTGATTTTGGTTTTTCTGTAAAAGATATGGTATTTGCCGATATAGGAGCAAGTACAGGCGGCTTTACCGATGCCTTTTTAAGGAAGGCGCAAAGAAGGTCTACTGTATAGACGTTGGTGAAAGTCAGCTTGACGGGAGCCTGAAG
>CBCPNE010000004.1:0-2977 GCA_965120435.1 uncultured Clostridia bacterium | reverse complement strand
GCTATTCGCCCTCCAGTTTGTGTCCGGCAGTACCAGCACCTACGGTTTAGGCAATGACCTGCAGGGAGAACTCTGCTACAGCAAGTGCCTTGACAACAACTACGGCAAGGCGTGGACTACCTTTGCCAGCTACGATTTCATCTATGTGGCCATACAGCGTGGCGGGCTGAGCCGTACGCGTGGCAATATCTTCCCCGCCGCCATGACCT
Source organism: uncultured Clostridia bacterium (assembly GCA_965120435.1). Classification (GTDB taxonomy): domain Bacteria; phylum Bacillota; class Clostridia; order Christensenellales; family Borkfalkiaceae; genus Coproplasma. The sequence continues at coordinate 2,768 of CBCPNE010000004.1, read as the reverse complement.
ACGACTACCTGTACCACGAGATGGACGAGGAGGACTGCGACTGCACCGACAACATTGAGGCACAGGGCACGGTGTGGACCGTAGACCCGTCGTGCACCACGCTGGGCATACACAAGCATGTGGTGGGAGGGCCTCTCGCTACCAACAACCAGTCGTTCAGCAGCAACTCCGCCCTCTGCACACCCATGCTCCGCATGAGCGAGGCCTACCTCAACCTTACCGAGGCCTACATGGGATTGTACAGCCTTGAGGAAACGAGTGACACGCGCATACTGGAAGGGGTCAACACGGTGCGCCGCCGGGCCTACAAAATAGAGCTGGAAAACGGCACGTACCCCGGCGACTACGGGCAGACAGGCTCGTTCACGCTCGACTCGCTGCTGATAGAACGCCGCATGGAGCACTACATGGAAGGACTGTTCTGGCCGGACATTGTGCGCCGCTCGTTTATGGGGCAGGAACACCTGCAACACATGCTCGACTACCAGAACAACAAGCTCATGGAGAACGAAGGCAACGACCTGATGGGATGCCACCGCCTGTACGGCTACCGCTACGCCTACAACGAGACAGACCCCAACCTCTTAGGCACGGTGACGCTCCGGGAAAGCAACGGAGAGCCCGTCATCTACCGCGCGAGCAAGGAGTGTGTGCACAACATCCCCGAAGGGAGCTACTGCCACTCGACTACCCTGGGCGAGGACGACAACCTCTGGTCGATGAGTTATCCGCCTGTGGAGACTAACCTGGATCCTAACCTGACGAAAGCTCCGGTGGCCTACGACTTCACCGAAATAATAACCAACAAAGCTGACTACAATGAATAAGATGCAACTGAAAACCTTCCTTTCCGCCTGTGCGATAGGCCTGTCGCTGTGCGGCCTGCAGGCGTGCCGCGAAGAAACCGGCATCTCCGCCCCGTCGATAGAGAGCGTGTGGACCAACATGAGCACCCAACCCATAGAGCAGGTAGCGTGCGCCTATCCGGGACAAACCATCAGCCTGCGCGGCTCGGGCTTCTCGGGAGTGTCGGTGCTCGATGTGAACGGCATGGAGATAGACCTCACCGAAACCCAGATCTACAACACCGACGCCAGCATCATCATAGCCCTGCCGTCGGACGTGGCCACCACCACCGACACGGGCAACGCCTACCTGAAGGTAACAAACAGTGCCGGCGAGGCGGTGTACGAACCCTTCTACGTCAAGAGTACTTCCGAAAAACCCACCATCTCCAGCTTCTCCAACACCGTGCTTACGGCAGGAAGCACCCTGCGCATAGGCGGCTCCAACCTCGGCGGAGCAACGGAGGTGTACCTGCCGCTGGCCTACGACCAGAAGGTGCAATGCGCCTTCGACACTACGCAGACCAGTTCCAGCACGGAGCTTTACATCATCGTGCCCGACAGCGTGAACTTTGCGCAAGGACAAGTGGAGGTGGTCATGACCAAGACCTACGAAGCCACCGGCGACGAATACGTGGAAAAGGCATATTCCGACCAGACCAATTTCTCTAACTAACCAAAGCAACCAACATGAAACAGAAGCACACATTCACCCTACTGACACTGCAGCTGCTGATGGCACTGACCCTGGCATCGTGCGACGAAGCCATCAACGCACCGGTGCTGCCCGATGCGGTGAGCATTGACCTGCCGGAAGCCGTAACCCTCGATGAAGACAAGCTCTTCGGCGTGTGGAAAGGCAAACTAAGCTATGGCTACGACAACAACAACTACTTCGAAGAAGAATACTCCATCGAGTTCCAAACCGTTGAGGACGCCGAGGCCGTCTACTCGCACTGGTATACCGATGCCTCTACGGGCATAAGCGACTCGATATGTGACCTGGAGTACACCTACGAGTTCGACGGAGCGACAGTGGTGCTCACGCCGAAGACGGCCGCAGCGGCCGCCGGAGCGACCACCATCACCGGCATACACACGGGCAACGAGAGGCTCCTGCTCACCATCGTACACAACGGCATAACCGACTCCATCTGTACGCTGACCCGCTATGGAGACCCCGAACCAAGCATCACCAACGTAAGCCACACACTGCCCGTGGCGGGAGACCTGCTCACGATAACAGGACGCAACCTGCAGAGCGTAGACGGGGTCTTCCTGCCGATAACAGGCGGCGAACTGGAAATAACAGACTTCACGCCGGGCTCCAAACAAATCAGCTTCACCCTGCCCGAAGCCGACTACACGCAAGGAAGCATACGACTGCAAGCCCAATCGGCGGGGGTAAACTGCTACTCACCGGCCTACATGTTCTGCTACAACTGCGTGTTCTTCCACAACTTTATCAGCGACGGCTACAGCTCGCCCTACACCGGATCGGAGTTTGAGTACTCACTGAGCTCGATGGGGACACTGAAGGACAACGCCTACAACCTGTCGTTCGCCAACCTGCCGGAAGGACATTCGCTCCTCCAAGCCCAAGGCATTAACCACCCGGACTCGCTGCTGAGCTTCTACGGTAGCTCGCCCGTGGCCTGGCCGCAGGCTTCAGAGGCTGACGACAAATTGGGCTACCTCCGGTTCAGCTCCGCCGACCGCTTCCAGTACGTGCTCGACAACTGCGACGGACTGATAAGCTCGAACACCGCGTGCTCCGACCTGGCCATCCAGATAGACCTGTACGTCTACAGCAACGGAACGCCTGAGTGGAACTCAGGGTACATCTCCTGGAGGCTCAACAAAGACCGCAGCGCCATAGATGCCGAAATGTCTGCGAACGTGGCAGGATGGGAGAGAGACGAA
>CBCPNE010000003.1:0-6943 GCA_965120435.1 uncultured Clostridia bacterium | reverse complement strand
AATGGCGGGAGAGATGGGCAACGACGAACAGCTTGCAGGTCAGCTTGTGGTGTGGACGAGTATATCATCCGTTCTGACGCTCTTTTTGACAGTGCTTCTGCTTATGAGTTTCGGCTTGCTGTAGCAAAATATAAATAAGGGGGACTTATGGAAATTCTTGCGGCTACGGCGCGCAGCGCCACAATTCAGCTCAATACGGACGGGGCGTACTATGCGCCCCGTCCTTTCAGTATAAAGCTCAACGGCAAAATTTTGCGTGAAAAGGAGGATAAAAACGTCTTTTCGCTCTTTTCTCTCAGCCCTGATACGCTGTATGAGGTTGAAACTCCGGCAGGGCGCGTATCTTTCAGAACGCAGAGGGAGAGCTTGTTTTTAAACGTAAAGGACTTCGGCGCGGCTGGAGACGGCATACGGGACGACACTCTCAGTTTCAGCGCGGCGATAGCCTGCGCCGAAGAAGGTTCCACAGTATTTGTGCCCGCAGGAGTCTATCCCCTTTTGCCTGTGTTTTTAAAGAGCGGCGTCACCCTTTGGCTGGACAGGGGAGCAAGGCTTACGGGCAAGGCCGACAGGCGCGAATATCCCATTTTGCCGGCAGTTACGGGCGAGGGTGAAAAGAGGCGCAACTTCGGCACCTGGCAGGGGGAGGAAGCGGAGTGTTTCGCGTCGCTGATTACGGCGATTAACTGTAAAAATATCTGCGTAATAGGAGAGGGCGAAATAGACGGCGGCGCACTGGATTCCGACTGGTACAAAAATCACAGAAAAAAACGTATTGCCTGGCGTCCGCGCGGAATGTTCTTCAACCGCTGCAGCGACGTCCTCGTTCAGGGAATAACGGTAAGCAATACACCCGCGTGGAACATACACCCGTACTTCTGCAAACGGGTAAAACTGTTCAATCTCTCACTTTTAAACGCGCCCGTAATGCCCACAACGGACGGAATAGACCCCGACTGCTGCGACGGGGTAGAGATAGCCGGCGTTCATATCTCTGTGGGCGACGACTGCATAGCTATAAAGTCGGGCACTTTAGAGCTTGCAAAGCGGTACAAAACGCCCTGCCGCAATGTCAGGATTAGCGATTGCCTTATGGAGAGCGGCCACGGCGGAGTGGTATTCGGCAGCGAAAGTTCGGCCGGTATACAAAACGTCACCGTGGAAAAGTGCATTTTCCGCGGCACGGAACGCGGCTTCCGCATAAAGACGCGCCGCGGCAGGGGAAGGGTAGGCGTTATAGATAACGTCGTCTTTCGCAATATTGTAATGGAGGGTGTTTCAACGCCGTTTGTGGTAAATATGTACTACAATATGGGCGACGACAGCGGACATACCGAGTATGTGTGGACCACTGAAAAGTTGCCCGTAGACGAGCGCACGCCCGTCGTCGGCGAGCTTGAGTTCCGCGATATGAGTTGCAGCGGCGTACAGTGTTGCGCGGGAGCGTTTTACGGACTGCCGGAAGAACCTATAAAAAAGATAACTCTCAGAAACGTCAGCTTTTCATACAATGCCGACTGTGAACCGTCCTTTCCCGATATGAAGGAGAGGAATACCGCAATAAAAAACGGCGGACTGTATTTTCAGTTTACAGACAGAGTAGTTCTTGAAAACGTAACTTTCAGCGGAACTGACGGGGATGAAATAATATGCGACGGCGTGCGCTCATTAGTCAGAAATTGAGGCAAAAGAATCGTTTTTTTTATACATGGTATCATATTTGACATATTTCTGCCTATAGTGTATAATCTATCACAAGCCTTTCGCTCATTGGTATGGCGGCAGGTTATTAAATTAATATGTGAGAAGGATTATATATGATGAGTTTTATTTTAAGTGTGAAAGATTGGTTTGTAACTTATCCGTGGCTGTATGCCGTTGCTGCGTGCGCAGTAGTTTTGATAGCTGTAATTATAGCGGTCGGCGTGATTGGGGCAAAGCGCAGAAAGAGGCGCAGAAAAGAGCGCGCAGAACTTTCTGCAACCGCTTCACCTGAAGAACAGTCAACCGAAACCACGGCGGAAGAAGCAGCCGTTGAAACTGCTCCCGAAGAGCAGGCGATTGAACCTGTCATTGAAAAGGTGCAGTCAACCGAAACTACAGCGGAAGAAAGGACTGAAACTTCACCCGCCCACGAAGAGGCAAAAGAGCCCGAAGCGGAAGCGCCCCGCGCTGTTGCGGATAGTGCAGCCTTAAAAGAGCAGACCCCCGCACGGGCCGATGAACAGCCGTTGCCTCCGGGCTCAACCGTGCGCACCGCGGACAGTGAGGGCTGGTATGTTCGTACTCTGTACAACAGAAGCTTTGAGGCCAAGCTCATACAGTCTGACGACGCTGTAAAAGAGTTTTATTCTGTGCTAAAAAACGAGTTGCTTGCCTATGACGCCGTTGCGCGCATAAGCTGGAAGCACGAAGCTTTCCGTTTTGGCAGAAGCAATCGCGCAAAGTTTGTCATCCGCGGAAAGACGCTTTGCCTCTGCCTCGCGCTCGACCCCGCCGCGTATTCGGAGAGCAAGTATCTTGTGGACGATATGTCCAGGTTTGTCTCTTTTGCGAAAACTCCTCTGCTGTACCGCATAAAGAACAAACGCCGCTGCCGCTATGCGGCAGAACTCATTGCCGAACTTTTCGGCAGTGAAAACCGCACGGAGCGTGAAGAGGAAAACTTTGCGGATATACCTTACCGCGATACGCCCACGCTCGTGGAAGAGGGGCTGATAAAAGTTGTGCGCACGGAGAGGGTCCGCATAGTAGAAAATCAGATTCCCGTATCCGAAGTTGACGTGGAAGACGAGGAGGATATGGGTTTTGAGGACGAAGTTGACGAGATGGACGAAGTTGAGGCCTCTGAAGTCGGCGGTCTTATGGCGGACGACTTTGCAAAGTGCCTTATAAGCGAAGGGTCGGCCGTCTCCGACAAGACGCGCCAGTGCATAGTAAACGTCGATATACTCGGCAAGTACTTTGAAGAGGGTGAAACCGTTAATCTGGCCGCATTAAAGGAGAGAGTGCCGTTTATAGACAAAAAGGCTACTTATGTAAAAGTGCTTGCGCGCGGAGTACTCGGCAAGGCTCTGGTTGTAGTGGCAGACGACTTCTCGCTTGAAGCGGTAAAGATGATTGCGCTCACAGGCGGCAGGCCCGTCCGCAACAGAAGAAAATAATTTCAGTTTAATGGCGGCGCGCTCGACGCGCCACCATTAAATATTGCCCGTCCGCGCATAATTTTTTTAGTCCTGTACATACTTAAAACAGCCGCCCCTTTGCGCTTTTACATATCGGAGGTGGCAAGTGCTGCAAAAAGTAAGTATCTGCGGCGTTGATACGTCGGGTCTGCCCCTGCTTACCGCTAAGGAGCAGACAGAACTAATGCTCAAACTGAAGGCAGGCGATAAAAAGGCAAGGGAAAAATTCATTGTCGGCAATATGCGGCTGGTACTGTCGCTTGTAAAGCGTTTCTGGTCAAAGAACGCCAATGCCGACGACGTCTTTCAGGCTGGCTGCGTCGGGCTTATAAAGGCTATAGACAACTTTGACCTGTCTGTAGGCGTGAAGTTTTCCACATACGCAGTTCCAATGATTCTGGGCGAGATAAAACGCTTCATCCGCGACGGCAACTCCCTGCGCGTTTCGCGCTCCATACGCGACACGGCGTACAGAATACTCAAGGTGAGGGAGGAGCTTGAGGAAAAAGAGGACGGCGTTACCTATGCGAGAATCGCCAGGCAGATGAATATCGCCGTATCTGAAGTGGCGTACGCGCTGGACGCCATATCAGACCCCGTTTCGCTGTACGACCCCGTCTACAACAAGGCGGGCGATACGCTTCTTCTGATGGACCAGATATTTGACGAAAAGAACAACGATGAGGCGTGGACGGAAAAGGCCGCCTTGTACGAGGCAATGCGCAAGCTTGACGAGCGCGAAAAGAATATACTTTACCTGAGGTACTTTGAGGGGAAGACCCAGACCGAAATTTCAGGTCAGGTCGGTATCTCCCAGGCGCAGGTGTCAAGGCTTGAAAAAAACGCAATCAGGCGTATAAAGGCGGAAATAGGCTGATTGATTGTCTGTAATAAAATTTTCGGCGTAAGCGCCGCGGCAGTTTTGCCGCGGCGCTTACGCCGTTTTATATATCATTTTATCAGTTATCCGTCATATAAGTATATAAAACGGCTGTCGCCGTACTGCAAAGCCTGCGTTCGCGCGAATATAAATCATTCATTGTGTCAATAATCTGACTGCATAAACTCGGTTAAGGAAAAAACAGGCAAAAAATATGAATGTTTTGTTGACGTTTTACATTGCAAAATGTCGCTTTTGATGTTATAATATATATGTAAATGTATTGGAGGCTGTGTTGATGATTACAGCGGACTGGGTTGCAATAGGCGCGGTTGCGTTCTTCGCTCTGCTCGGCCTGATAGTCGGGTTCGGCAGGGGGCTCAAATTCTTTACGAGCGGCATATTCGGCATAATAATCTCAATATTCGTCTGCTATCTCATATTCGGCCTTGTGCTCGATATAAGTTTCGTGGGCGACCTTTGCGGTAAATTCAATAGTTGGCTGACTGAACAGAACAGCGTCGGCGCCTTCTTTGCAGACATTCATATTGATTACGTCGTTCTTGCCGTAGTGCTGTTTATAATAGTGCAGATAGTGAGAATTATCATAGTAAAGATTATCCGCGGCGTGGTAGAGATAAACAATAAGGCGGTTAAGGTCATAAACAGGGTGCTGGGCGTTGTGTTCTTCCTTGCAGTACTCACCGCGATAGTTCTCTTCGTGTTCCAGATTGTTGCATGGGTGGGAGGTTCCACGGCGGAAAGCTTTACGGAAGCGCTTTCGGGCAGTTTCTTCAAGCTCGGCGTATTGTTTGAAAACAACCCTCTGCGGTCTGTATTCTCATAATAATATAAAACGCGATTCCGCGGGCCTCTATGGTCCGCGGTTTTTTGTGACAAACTTCGTCCTTTCCGCATAATATAATGTATGCCGTTTACGCCCGTGCGGCGCGGCGGCGGGGAGGCGACTGTGGAATTTTCTTATATTGCCGTAAAGCAGATGGACGTAATAAGCGTTGCGGACGGAAAACACCTCGGCAAGGTGTGCGACCTGGTATTTGAATTCCCGGAAAACAGATTGCGCGGCTTTTATGTGACGGGCAGCAAGGGGTTCAGGTTTACCAGACAGGAAATTTTTCTCCCCATAGATACGGTGGTCCGCATAGGAGAGGATGTGATAATAGTGGACGCGGGGGGAGCCCCGCCCAAGGGAAAGCCCTGCCGAAAGCGGCAGGAGGGCAACGACCCGCGCGAAGAATGTCCGCCCGAATATTTCCGCAGCGGCAGACAGGGCGAAAGGCGCAGCTACGACGAATACGAGTAACAGCCCTCTGTCAGAATATGTTTTCTGCCTTCAAGGTGTAGTTGTCGGGCAGGCTCTTTGCAATTTCCCTCACCACTTCAAGGTTGGATAGCGCCAGGTCATAATTGCCCGTGTAGATAAAGGCGCAGGCCTCGTTCAGCCAATAGTCTACGTAAGAGATGTCGTTGTGCGGTATAAACATATGCAGTTTGCTCTTTTTGTCCGTCCACATAGACTTCACCGCATAAGCGTCCTCGCGGTTGGCAACGCCGTCCTCTGTTTTTACATACAGCGTGTCCACTGCGGCGCAGAATTCGCCGAACTCGTTTGAAAGGTATCTGTCCACAAAAATAAAGAAAGCTATGCTCAACAGCAGCGCAGAGAGGGTGAGTATTATAGATTTTACCATTTTATCGCCGTATCTATGCTTAAAATCCGATATGTCCTGCCGCGTTGCTGAAAGTAAACCCTGCCGTTTCCGTCAACGGTCATAACCAGCACTTTTTTAAGTTTTGTTCCGTTGTCTTTAAGAAAGTCGTTCAGCCCGTCGCGCGTTATTCCGCAGATTTTAAGGTTGTGTTCGTTGAGTTTGCCGCCGTCTATCAGCGTAACGGGCATAGACTGCGTCTTTTGTTCCTTTTCCAGGGCGGAAAAGCTGCCGTTGGCTTCATACAGCCCGTAGTACACGTCGTCCAGGTTGAAATAGCCCGCCGTGCGCATACTCTCTATAAGGTCGCACACGTCCAGATTGTTCTTTTTAAGCTGATATTCGTCTATGCCGTCCCGCGTGATTACAAGCGACGGCCGCCCGCAGATTAGCGCCTTCATAGGCTTGAACCACAGGTCTAAAAGCCACACAATCTGGTGTAGTATAAAAATTGCTACAATGGCAATAACGCCGTACATAAGCGGTATGGAGGAGTCCGCCATAGGTATGCAGGCGAGTTCGGCAATAAGAAGCGATATAACAAACTCAAACGCCTGCATTTCGCCTATCTGGCTCTTGCCCATAAGCCGCATCACCACAAGCAGCGTGACGAATATTATCGCCGTTCTGACAAAAATGAGCGCCATACAATAAGTATCGGTAAAAACCGTCTTAATATTCCTTGCAAAAATGTGCATATGGTGATATAATCTTTAAAAAGCACAGGCGCGTTAAGTGTTGCCGATAGGACAGTCGGCAAACGAAAGGTTAAAACCTGCGGTGGCTGTGCGCGTCCCCGGATAAGTTTGTTTGCGGGCGTGATTTGTGCGCCCGCCGCTTTTTTAGCAGGACGCCGCTTTCGGTCGTCCGTTTTTTTTGATTATGGCATATTCAGACGCGGTAAATTCAATAGTCGCAAAGCGCAGGGAGGGGATGAAGTTCGGCACTTCCCGCACTCGTTCGCTTCTGGACAGGCTCGGCTCCCCCGACGACAAGCTCAGGATAATTCACGTCGCAGGTTCCAACGGCAAGGGGTCTGTGTGCGAATATATCACGGGCATTTTAAGGTGCGCTGGCAGGCGTGTGGGAACTTACACCACGCCCGAAGTGCTGTGTTTTGAAGACCAGTTCCGCATAGACGGGGCTTG
>CBCPNE010000002.1:0-3646 GCA_965120435.1 uncultured Clostridia bacterium | reverse complement strand
GTAACAACGCGAAAGAGATAATAGAATATCTGATAAGCGGCAACGTCGGCACGGACTACGGCAGTTATATAACAGAAATATTATCGGTAGTCTTTTCCGACGTCATCTCTCTGTTGCCGATATTTGCAGAGGTTGTGGCCATAGCGATTATGTGCGCTATATTTTCAAGCGCAGAGGGAAACATTATCGGCAAGTCTACGTCGCGCATTGTGAAGCTTGCCTGTTATTCGCTTATTATAGTAATTGTTTCAGCCGCCCTTGTTGGGGTCGTGGCCGAATGTATAGAATGCGTCACATCTCTACAGAAACAGATGGAGATTATAACTCCCATTCTGGTGACGCTTACCGTTCTGACGGGCGGCACGGGTTCAGCGGCTATCTATCAGCCATCGGCTGTATTTCTTTCAAGCGGGGCGGTGGAGATAATTAACGCCTTTATATTTCCTGCGGCGATAGCGGCGGCTGTACTGAACTTTATGTCAAAAATCAATCCGCAGATTTCATTTACAGGTATTTCAAAGCTCCTGAAAAGCATAATGAAGTGGGTGCTTGGTATAACGGTTGCGGTATTCAGTATCTTTCTTACCGTACAGAGTTCGGCCGCTTCGCTGTTTGACGGAGTGATTTTCAGGGCTACAAAGTATATCATAGGCAATTCCGTGCCGATAGTGGGCGGCTTTCTGTCAGGAGGATTTGACCTTCTGACTGCCGCCGGACTGCTCATAAAAAATTCTGTGGGGATTTGCGGCATCATTATACTGATAGTGCAGATAGCCGGGCCGCTCATTCTGCTGATTGCATTTTCCATTCTGCTTAAAATTGTCGGCGCTGTTGCGCAGGCCGCAGGGGAAAAGGAGCTGTACTCGCTCTTCTCAGACCTGTCTTCAGATACGGAATATTTCATTGCGGGGCTGCTTACGGTATCTTTTATGTATGCGCTCATGATAATGCTTATGATTAATTCGGCTTATAGTTTCATATGACTACTTACCTCATTACCGCTTGCGGCGCGGTTTTTCTGTCTGTGGTGGTATCATTTATCATACCGCAGGGCAAATTGGGCAAGACTATTACTTTTGTTTTGCGTATTATCTGCATAGCAATACTTATATCTCCACTTTTACAGCTTTTTACCATATCGGAGCAATCGTTTGACGATATGGTGGACTACGATTACATCTGTTCCGTATATTCTTCAAATCAGAGCCGTGCATTGGAACAATATCTGCTTGAGGAGTACTCCGTACAATCTCAGTGTACGGTGACAATAGCTTACGGCGAGGAGGGATTTTATGCGGAGAAAGTAGAAGTTTGTCTTATAGGGTCGTATGGCAATCTTATTGATGAAATCTATGAATATTTGGAACAGTCCGATTATATAAATATAACTGTATATGAACAGAGTGACGGAGTGGCTTAAAGAAAAGAAAAAGATAATAATAATTGCTGTTTTGGTTATATTGCTCGTACTAATTATTTTTCTGTTTTTCGGCGGGTCGGACGAGGAAACTTCCACCGGCAGCGATGTTGTCAAGTCGGAGAGTGAAATAAGACTGACCGCGCTTCTGGAGAGTATAGACGGTGTGGGCGACGTTGAAATCATGATAACCGAAACGGATGGAGTGATTACAGGCGTTGTGGTGGTATGCGAAGGGGCAAACAGTATAATGATACGAAATGATATATTGAACGCGGTTTCAATCGCGCTTAATATAGATAAAAACAACATAGCTATCTATTCAATGTAAGGAGAAATTTATGTCAAAGAAAAAGAAAATTATCGTAATGTCATCACTTGTTTTCCTGCTTGCGCTCGCGGCTGTGCTGAATGTTCTGCTTGCCCAGAGCGGCAGCGCGTCAAGCAGTGAAGTGGTAACCACGGCAAATTACTTTGCTACATACCGCTCAGAGCGTACAACAACCCGCAGTGAGGAGCTTGTTCAGCTTGACAGCATAATCGCGCTGTATGACGAAAGCAGCGAAGAGTACGCTGAAGCAGTGTCAATGAAGCTGCAGATTGTGACCATTATGGAAAAAGAGCTTTTGCTTGAAACTATGATAAAGTCGCTCGGTTTTTCGGACGCTGTAGTATCTATCGGCCTGGATTCTGATAACATAAACGTATTCATAAATTCCAGCGAGCTTGATATAGATACGGCGCTGGCCATATGGGATATGCTGGTAACCGAAGGTTATTCAGCAACAAACATAATAATTATGCCTGTTTATTCGGAAATTTGACCTCAGCTGTTGCAAAATCCAAGCTAATGTGCTATACTTGATATACAGGAGAAAAGTTATGGCACATTTAAGGCACGACCCTACTTCAACTCAAAAAGGAAAGATAACTTACGATTCCGGCATAGTGGACGGAATAGTGGCTCTCGCCATAAACGAAGTTGACGGCGTGACGCTTCTCAATACAAAGAACAGGGGCGTAAAACTTGAATTTGAAAAGAACGGCATAGTTGCAGACATCAGCGTTAAGGTGGACTACGGCTACAATGTGGCGTCGCTTGCATTCCGTATTCAGCAGTCAATAAAACACAATGTTGAGTCTATGACCAAGTTCAAAGTGGATAAAATCAACGTGCATATTCAGGACGTAGATTTCCCTGATAATTTAGCGTAAATTAAAATATTCCCTTTGCACAAAGGGAATATTTTACTGTTTGGGGCGGTTATGAGAACTAAAGCAAGAGAAACTCTATTCAAAATTTTGTTTTCTTCTCAGTTCGTCGTGCCTGTGGACGGCAGTTTTAAGACCGGTATGTACAGGGCGGGCGAACTCAACGAGGACGATATTGCATACTGCGACAGAATACTTGCGCTTGTTGAGGAGCATCGTGAGGAAATATCTGAGATAATAGACAGAAAGTCTGTGTCATTCCCTCAGTCGAGAATCTTTCCTGCAGACAAGAGCGTGCTATGTATAGCCGTTGCCGAAATACTGTACTGCGACGACATACCGGACAAGGTTTCTGTAAACGAGGCGGCCAACATAGCGGCAAGCTATTCGTCTGAAAAGAGCGCGTCGTTCATCAGCGGAATACTTTCTTCGGTTATAGGAGATAAAAAAGATGTATAAAATTATTGACGGAAAGAAGCTCGCCTCTGAAATCCGCGGCGAAATCAAGGATAAAGTTGCAGCCTACAGAGCAAAGAGTGGCAGGGAGATAGGCCTTGCGGTGGTACTCGTTGGCGAAGACCCCGCTTCACAGGTGTATGTGCGCAACAAGATAAAGGCCTGCGAAGAGGTAGGCATAAAGTCATATGCGTATTATCTTGGCGCGGACAGTTCCCAGGCCGCAGTGGAAGAGCTTGTGGGAAGTCTTGCAACTGACGAAAAGATAAACGGCATACTCGTACAACTTCCGTTGCCCCGTCACCTTGACAGCGGTAAGATTCTTGCCCTCATACCCCGTTCCAAGGATGTGGACGGCTTTTCCGCCGAAAATATGGGGCGGCTGTGCATGAATGAAGAAAGTCTGGTAGCCTGTACGCCAAACGGCGTAATGAAGATGTTTGAGAGCGAGGGGATTTCTCTCGCGGGCAAGGACGCCGTTGTTGTGGGACGGTCTAATATAGTGGGCAAGCCTATGGCGATGCTTCTCACGAATGCTAATGCTACGGTAACGCTCTGCCA
>CBCPNE010000001.1:0-3886 GCA_965120435.1 uncultured Clostridia bacterium | reverse complement strand
GCGCTGATTGAAGCGGCAGGCTCCTCTATGGAAAAAGTGGTAAAAACTGTATGCTTCCTCTCCGACATTGCCAACTTTGCGGCGTTCAACGCTGTCTATGAAAAGTACTTTGTATCCTGCCCGGCGCGCAGTTGCGTTGCGGTAAGGGACATACCCAAGGGTGCTCTTGTTGAAATTGAGGCCATTGCAGAGTTATAATCAAAAATTTTTTGAGGTACGGCGGTCCATATGAGGGCCGCCGCATTCTTTTTATTTGACTTAAAGATTAAAACATAGTAAAATCATATTAAGTTTTTTATCAGGAGAATTCTATGAAAGTAGCCATCGTTACAGACAGCAACAGCGGCATCACGCAAGCTGAGGCCAAAGAACTCGGCATTTACGCCGTGCCCATGCCCTGCCTTATAAACGGGGAGCAGTTCCTTGAGGATATAAACCTCTCGCAGGAACAATTTTATGAAAAATTAAAGGACGATTCCTGCCAGGTTTCCACCTCTCAGCCGAGCGCGTTCGATGTGGGCGAACTTTGGACAAAACTTTTAAAGGAATACGACGAGATTGTTCACATACCTATGTCGAGCGGACTTTCAGAAACCTGCAGTACGCTTACACACCTTGCAGAAACTGAGTATAACGGAAAAGTTTATGTGGTAGACAACAAAAGAATTTCCGTAACGCAGAAGAGTTCCGTATTTGACGCGGTTGCACTTGCAAAACAGGGCAAGAGCGCCAAAGAGATAGCCGACTGGCTTATGGAAACATCTATGCAGTCAAGCATATACATTATGGTTGACACACTCAAATACCTCAAAAAGGGCGGCCGTCTTACCCCCGCCGTTGCCATGATAGGTACGCTTCTGAAGATTAAGCCCGTTTTGCAGATTCAGGGCGAAAAACTTGACCAGTTTGCCAAGACGAGAAAGCTGAACGACGCAAAACAAATTATGATAGACGCCATAAAGAGCGACTTTGAAAACAGATTCAAAGAGCAGGTTGCCGCGGGCAAGATGAAGCTTTTTATAGCCTATACCGACAAAGACGACGAAGCAAAAATTTTTAAGGAAGAAGTTGAAAGCATATTCGGGATGCCTGTTTTTGCAGTTGACCCCCTCTCCCTCAGCGTTTCCTGCCATATAGGCCCCGGCGCGCTCGCAATCGGTTGCGCCGTCACCTGTTACTAATCTATAAAATACATATCAAAATCCCCGACGCGGACATTCCTCGTCGGGGATTTTTTATGACGGAGTCAGCCTGTGCCGCATAGTTACACTGTGCCTGCCGTTATAAATCACCCCTATCACAAAGCTGTTCATCATAAGGTAGCACCACAGCAGAAAGACAATAACCGACGCAATCTTGCCGTAGAGCCGGACGGGATTTGCAAACCGCAGATACACATAAAAACCTATTCCGCATACCAGCCATAAGAGTACCGTAAGCAGACTGCCGCCTAACACATCGCCGAAACCCGTCTTAAACGGACATATAAAAATGTTGAGCATAACGGCAACAAGCACGGCAATAGCTGCGGCGACAGTGAATATAATAAGTTCCGCAAGGTACCTGTTGACAAGTCCGGCAAGCAGGCGTTCTCCTACCGCTATGACTCCGAATGCCAGCGCAGTGAGAACTACGGTTGCCACAATCAGAACAAGGGACGCAAGCCTGAGTTTTAATCCCTCCTTTTTAAATTTAGCGTCGTAAATAATTTCGCCGCTGCGCCTTAAGTGATAGAAAAAATTTGTAGACGAATACAGCGTGGTTACAATCAGTACTATACCCGCCCCGCCCGCAGCGCTTCCCGCCGAACTTCCAAGCTCTTCAAGAACAGGCAATACCGCTTCAAAGATTCTTACGGAATACAGTTTAGACAGGTCAACGCTCCCCAGAAACATTGACAGCCAGAACAGGAACGGCGCAAGGCTCATCAGAAAGAAATAGACGAGCGTACCCGCAACAGTTGTAAAGCGCCTGTCCGAATAATATCTGTATATGTTCGCAACACGTTCAGTGACTGCAATAAAAAACGACCTGACTTTATTCATCATATGCAAGCAACCTGTACTTATAGTTTGCATACAGATTGCAATTTTTAACCCCTCTTAATTGCGCTTTGTGCGCGAATGGAATATGAGCGACATTATAAACGCAAACACTACGGCCGCCGTAATGCCTGCGCTCGCCGCAGAGAGAGAGCCTGTCACCGCGTAGAAAAAACCCTTTTCCGCCCCCTTTATAGCGCCGTTCGCCAGGAGATAGCCGAAACCGGATATTGGCACGGTTGCACCCGCGCCGGCAAAATCTACGAGGGGCTGATATATGCCCAGCGCGGTAAGCACAACACCTGCAAGCATAAAGTACACGAGAATTTTGCCCGCCGTGAGGTCGGTTACGTTTATGATTATCTGCGCAACCGTACACAACGCGCCGCCCACGGCAAAAGCTTTTACGTATTGCAGCAGTATTGAGAGAATTTCACTTGTCATATTGTCTCCAGCTGAACGGCGTGACTGATGCAGGGAATACTCTCTCCCTGCCCTGAGGATATCGTGGACAGAAGCGCCCCCGTTGCGGCGAAAAGAATCTTTTTATAGAGGCCCGCCTTCATTTTGGTAAATATATATGAATTCATAACTACGGCGCTGCAGCCAGCGCCGCTTCCGCCCTGAAACTCGTCCTCCAGGACATTATATATAATCTCTCCGCAATCCACGTGGTTGTCCGATATGTCAAAACCCTTCTCCCACATCAAATCCTTTAAAATACGGCTGCCGAGCGCGCCAAGGTCGCCCGTGACAATCATATCGTAATCGGCAGCCTCGGTTTCCGTATCTCTGAAGTGGCGCATTATGGTATCCGCCGCCGCGGGAGCCATCGCCGCCCCCATATTGTTTACGTCGGTTACGCCCCAATCGCGCACCCTGCCGAGGGTGGCGTTAGTTATCATTATATTGCCTGTAGAAGCCGAAACCACGCACGCCCCCGCGCCCGTCACCGTCCACTGCGACTGAGGCGGACGGGTACAGCCAAGCTCCAAGGGATAGCGGTACTGCCTCTCCGCCGAGGCAAAGTGACTGCCCGTGGCCGCCACGCAGTTTTCAGCAAAGCCGCCGTCTATCATGGCGGCGGACAAGAGCAGACTTTCGCTCATAGTTGAACACGCGCTGTACAGCCCTAAAAACGGAAACTGGAAGTCGCGTGCGGCAAAACTCGCAGAAATTATCTGATTGAGGAGGTCGCCCGAAAACATTACGTCTATCTGATTTTCCGCAAGTCCCCCCTTTTCCACAGCAAGACTTATGGCATTGGTGAGCATTTTACATTCAGCCTTTTCATATGTGCTTTCACCGTACATATCGTCAAAGAGCGTTATGTCCGCATACTCGCCTATCACACCCTCGCGCTCTTTTGAACCGCAGACTGCCGCAAACGAGCGTATTCGCGGTGGTCTGTCAAAAAACAGCGTGTTACCTTTCTTCATACACAACCTGAAAGCGGCTGAGCCGCCTAAATAAAGTAATAAATAAGTCCCACCAGAACGCCTGAAAAGACGCCGTAAACAATTATCGCCCCCGCAACCGTGAACATCTTGGCCGCCGTGCCGTATATATAGCCCTCAGTTTTGAACTCTATCGCAGGGGAGGTAACCGAATTTGCAAAACCCGTTATGGGCACGATGGAGCCCGCGCCCGCGTGACGGCCTATTCTGTCATACACGCCCAGTCCCGTGAGCAGGCAGCCTATAAATATAAGTATTACAGACACCGCGGCCGCAAGCTCGTCCCCCGTCAGTCCCGCGTATTCAAGCATAAAACGGAAAAACTGACCCACTGAGCATATCAGCCCTCCCACACCGAACGCGGCAAGACAATTTTTGAAGTGCTTG